>JAOAAR010000009.1 GCA_026418755.1 Planctomycetota bacterium | reverse complement strand
CATCAATTCATTAATTGTCCGCACCCCGAAGTCTACTTGTAGAGCCATGTCTTTTACTCCTTATCTTGTCTTCAGGATCCTTTTATCATTATAACATAACATTTGTAATTGTCTATTACTCTACATTGTGTCGAGAAATAGAAGTGTCTCTGTTTATTCTCAAAGGTTTTTTGAAGCGGTGGATTATGGCGTTCGCATACTTCGGATTGATTTCTATCATAATGAAGTCTCGCTTCAATGCTTGCGCAACATAACCTGTCGTTCCTGTTCCTGCTACCGGGTCTAACACCAAATCACCTTCCTTCGTTGATGTCAGGAGCACTCTTTTTAAGAGTTCAATAGGCTTCTGCGTGGAATGTAACTTTTTCCCGTTTTCGTCTTTCAGTCTTTCTTTTCCCCAGCAGAGCGGTAAAACCCAGACATTTGCGCCGACTTTTCCGATTCCGACTGATTTCGCATATTCTCTGTTAAATGTGTATTTCTTCGCGTTTCTGTCTCTGACCGCCCATATAAGCGTTTCCGTAGCGTTTGTGAACCTAACGCCAAGCCAGTTCGGCATCGGATTACTCTTTACCCAAATAACATCATTCAGAATCCAGTAACCCAAATCCTGCATTATCTTCCCGATTCTGAAGATGCTGTGATATGTAGCAATCACCCAGAGCGTAGCGTTCGGCTTCATCACTCTTTTCACCTCACGCAACAATCTTTCGACGAAGTTGTCGTATTCCTGAAATGAGGGGAATTTGTCCCAGGTGTCGTCCACTCCTTCAACAACGGTTTTTACTTTCCAGCGCTTTAACTCTTTGTTTGGCAGTTGCAGAAAATACGGCGGGTCAATGAAGACCATATCCATGCATTTCTCTTCCAATTTTTGGAGCACTTCAAACGCATCGCCTAATATGACCTTGTTTCTTACTTCATCGAGAGAATAACTCTGTTTCTCTTTTTTGTCCTCTATGATAAAGGTTGTCTTGTCGTTAAAGTCTTCTTTCTCCGGTTTGCTCTGTTTTTCTGCTTCTTTCAAAATCTTCATTCTCCTATTTGGGTAGTCTTCCGATTGACATAAGATAAAGCAGGGTATCATAACGAAGGTCGAGAATCTTTTGCACGGCGGCTCGTGAAAACGCATTCATCACTACTCCGCCGAGTCCGAGTGGAACGCATTGGAGATAGACATTTTGTGCCGAGTGTCCCATTTCAAGATATATGACCCGTTTGTAGTCCTCAATCGCTACATTAAGCCCCAAGTCACTTATCTTTTCATTCTTCTTTCTTGTGTCCTCAACGAATTTTTGCACATCACCTGCGAAAACAAAAGTCACTGGCGCCTTGAGTGACCATTCCTGTTTTCCTGTTGCCTCATACAATTTCTCGCGCAAATCTCCTTTCTTCACTAATTTCAAGGAGTGCTCTTTTGGCAGATATTCATAGACTCCTGCTTCGAGTTTCTCGACTGCGCCAACGATGACATAGAGGGTGAGTGGATAGACAGCGCATGCAGATGGAGCAGCACGCAAACCACTTTTTTCGTCGGTGATTCCTTGTGCTGCCCATAATAACTGCCCTAATTCTTCTAACTTTAACTTTTCGTCCGTATACTTGCGAGCGCTCCGCCGCTTCGCAATTGCTTCCTCTATTGAAACTTCTCCTTTTCTTTTAACTTCAGGCAATCCTACTTTTTCGTTGTTGTTTTCTTTCGGCTCATCTGATGAAAGGGGCAGAGCAAACAGAACCATCCCAATGAGCGCTAATTTCTTCATTCCTATCACATCCTGAGCAGGTTTCTCCTCAACCTCTGACGAAGGAGACCGCAGTGCCGAGCCCACCTGACTGGCATAGTGTCGCAAGTCCTGTCTTTGAGTTGCGTCGCCTCATCTCGTAAAGAAGCGTAACGGTTATTCTCGCACCTGTGCAACCAATTGGATGCGACAAGGCAATTGCACCGCCGTTTACATTCACCTTGTTAAAATCCAAGTGCAACTCTCTGTCACACGCCAAAACCTGTGCCGCAAACGCTTCGTTCAATTCAATTAGGTCAAAGTCTGCCACTTTCCTACCTATACGCTTTTCGAGTTTTCTTACCGCATAAACAGGCGCAATCCCCATATACGCCGGGTCAACACCTGCAAAAGCATACCCCTCAATGAAAGCCATCGGCTTCAGTCCATATTTCTTTGCTTTTTCCTCGCTCATTAAAACGCCCGCTGCCGCTCCGTCTCCCATCCCGCAAGCGTTCCCTGCCGTTACACTTCCCCCTTTCCTGAACGCCGGCTCCAACTTCTCCAAACTGTCTACTGTCACCCCTTTCCTGTAGTGTTCATCTTCTGCTACAACCAGAACTTTGCCTTTCTCATCTTTTGCTTCTACCTTGATTACCTCTTCGGCAAATTTCCCTTCTTTCCACGCTGCTTCGCAACGGTTCTGACTCCTTGCTGCATACTCGTCTTGCTCTCTACGGCTGATTTTGTACCTCTCAACCAGATTCTCCGCTGTCTCACCCATCCGTAGATTTGAAAGCGGACACAACAAACCGTCAAAATACTGTCCGTCTAACACTGGTGCATCGCCAAGCCTGTACCCCGTCCGCATCCTGTCCAAAATAAAAGGCGTCCTTGTCATACTCTCCATACCCCCTGCTATTACAACCTCGGCGTCTCCATTCAAAATATGTTGATAACCGTGAACGATCGAAAGAAGCCCCGAACCACAGGTTTTGTTCACAGGATATGCAACTGTCTCAACAGGCAGACCCGAGAAGTAAGCGACCTGTCGCGCAGGGTTCGGACGGTTTCCCGCCTNCCTTGCCTGCCCGAAAATCACAAAGTCCACCTCCTTTGGCTCGATTTTTGTCTCGTTAAGGAGCGCTTTGACAACGACCGTCCCTAACTCGACCGCCGTCGTGTATGTAAAGCCTCCTAAAAACCTGCCAATCGGCGTCCTCTTTGCTGCTACCACTGCCACTTTCTTCATCCTATCTTCTCCTAATTCAGATCCTTCTGATGAGAATTATATCTTTGAGCAGAGAGGAATCAAATTTGATATCCGCGAATCTGGCATTTCTCAATCTATTTTCTCGCTTTCTCTCAATAAAGGTCTCCCTTTTTTGAGACTTCTCTCTGTGAAAATCTTTTACTAAATCTTAACACAGTTTGAAAACTTTCTTTATCGATTTCAGATAAGATTGAGATGAGATTGAGAGGAGAAAGGAGGGAGAAAGGATGGGAAAGTGGGTTGTGGTTGTTGTGTTGGGCGGTTTCTTACTCTGCGTTGGAGCCTGTTCGCCTAGAGATTCTGCAGCAGGTGGTGCACGGACAGAAGAAAAGCAGAAATCGAGCGGGCAGACGAGCGAGAAGACGAGCGAATTGACGGGCTCTATCACCGTCAAGGGTTCTGACACGATGGTGAATCTTGGACAGGCGTGGGCTGAGGAGTTTATGAAACGGCATCCGAAGGTGAGCATCGCTGTGACAGGCGGTGGCTCGGGAACCGGCATAACGGCGTTGATAAACGGGACCTGTGACATTGCGCAGTCATCAAGACCTATAGATGAAAAGGAGATAAACAGACTGAAAGAGCAGGGTAAGGAGCCCAGAGAGTTCATATGCGCCATAGATGCGATTTCGGTGGTTGTCAATCCTGCAAATCCGGTTGACAAGATGACCATACAGCAGTTATCCGACATTTTTACCGGCAAAATCAAGAACTGGAAGGATGTTGGTGGTGAAGACAAAGAGATTATTGTTCTTTCAAGAGATAGAAATTCCGGAACGCATGTCTTCTTCCTCGAGCATGTGGTTCGGAAAGGTAAGGCGAAAGGACCAGAAGAGTATGCTCCGACAGTCTTGATGATGCCCTCGACCCAGGCAATTTGCGATGAGGTTGCCCAGAATAGATACGCAATAGGCTACATCGGTCTTGGATACCTGACGCCGAAGCAGAAGGCGCTTGCTATCGCCAGTAAATCAGGTGAAGAGTATATAAAACCAAGCAATGAGACAGCATCTTCGGGCAAGTATCCTATATCAAGGTTCTTATATTTCTACACTGTGGGGCTACCTAGTGGTGCTTTGAAAGAGTTCATAGATTTCTGCCTCAGCAGAGACGGACAGGAGATAGTCAAGAAGATGGACTTTGTCCCGTTGAAGGAGAAAAAGTGAAAGAAAAGCCTCCACAGGTAGGCGCGAATGCCTCTGTCTGCCCAATAACGCCACGCCGTCTCTCAGTCAGACTCAGGTTATTCAAAGAGAGGCTGATTGAGGTAATAATTTTCATCTGCGGATTTTTATCAATTGCTATTATATCACTCATATGCCTCTTTCTGGCGAAAGAGGCGATTTCTTTGTTTGCAACGGAGAACTTGCTGGAAGTGATTACAGGAACAAACTGGTATCCGATTTCCGAACCACCAAAGTTCGGGCTTGTGCCTCTATTACTCGGCTCTCTCTTTGTCACCGTTGGAGCCGCAATTATTGTGATTCCACTCGGTGTTGGTACAGCAATATTTATCTCCGAGGCCGCACCAAATTGGCTTGGAGAGATTTTGAAACCGGTAGTAGAAGTTCTTGCTTCTGTCCCTTCTGTCGTAGTCGGCTTTGTCGCGTTACTCATTCTCGGACCCACACTGAAAAATATCTTTGACTTGCCAACAGGGCTTACTGCGCTGACAGGTTCAATTGCACTCGCTTTTATGGCTGCTCCAACAGTCATCAGTATTTCAGAAGATGCATTGCATGCGGTTCCCAAATCTTACAGAGAAGCATCACTAGCGCTCGGTGCTACGAAGTGGCAGACTGCGTACCGCGTGACTGTGCCAGCGGCATCATCGGGTATTTTAGCCGCAGTGATGCTCGGAATAGGAAGAGTGATTGGTGAGACTATGGCGGTTATGATGGTTACCGGAAATGCCGCTCTTATCCCTTATTCATTCCTTCAGCCTGTCAGAACCATGACGGCAACCATTGCTGCTGAAATGGGTGAAGTGGTCAGAGGAACTCCGCATTACTATGCGCTCTTTTTTATCGGGTTTGTTCTGTTTGTGATAACATTTTTCATCAACATAATCGCAGACATATTTCTCCGTAAGGGGAGGATTCTAAAATGATTTCGGCACGTATCTCACAGAAAATCGCATTCGCGGTGCTCCTTGTATTCACAATCATTGTTCTCGTACCTGTGATAGCGATTCTTGGAGTGCTTGTCAAAAATGGTATATCCTCAATTAGTTGGGAGTTCTTATCTGAGATGCCCCGTCAAGGGATGAGAGCAGGAGGCATATTCCCTGCTATTGTTGGGACTCTGCTTCTTGTTGTGGGAACGGTTCTGGTTGCATTGCCTGTGGGTGTTTGTGCTGCTATATACCTTTCTGAATACGCACCTAAAAACCGCCTGAGTCGTATTGTCAGACTCTCCATTGTGAACCTTGCTGGCGTGCCATCAATCGTCCATGGACTTTTCGGGCTAGGGCTTTTTGTCTTGTTTTTTGGTTTCGGCACCTCTCTTCTTGCTGGATGGCTGACCCTTGCGGTTCTTATTCTACCTGTAATAATTACTGCAGCGGAAGAGTCGCTCCGTGCGGTTCCTGTCGAACTGCGTGAGGCAAGTTATGCGCTTGGCGCAACAAAGTGGCAGACGGTAAGAAAGGTTGTTCTCCCTTCAGCACTTCCCGGTATCATCACAGGTGCCATTCTCGGAATCGGTAGAGCAGCAGGTGAAACTGCGCCGATTCTTTTTACCGTTGCCGCATTCTACCTGCCGCACCTGCCAGGCTCTATATTTGACCAAGTTATGGCGCTCCCATATCACCTCTATGTCATCGCAACACAGGTGCCTAATGTACCAAAAGAGTTGCAGTATGGAACCGCTTTGGTGCTGATGACTCTTGTTTTTGGGGTTAACCTCGTTGCTATAGTGATAAGATACTTCTATCTGAGAACTTTCAGATGGTGATTACACTGCCTGAAAGGGTTGAGTCAATGACACCTATGAAAAAGACTCCAAAAGTGGTGGTCGAGAACTTGAACTTTTATTATGGTAAACTCCACGCATTGAAAAACATTTCTATTGAGATAGAGCAGAAAGAAGTGACCGCTCTTATCGGACCGTCTGGCTGTGGTAAATCTACTTTCCTTCGTTGCCTCAACAGAATGAACGATATAATCCCAGGAATCCGCGTTGAAGGTAGAATCCTTATTGACGGCTGCGACATATATTCCAGAAAAGCCGATGTAATCCAACTCAGACGCAAGGTCGGAATGGTTTTTCAGAAGCCAAACCCCTTCCCGACTTCTATCTACAAAAACATCGCCTATGGGCTGAAGATTGGTGGGCAGCATTCAAAAAGTGAGATAGAAGGAATTGTTGAGGAAGCATTGAAGGGTGCTGCGCTCTGGAACGAAGTGAAAGATATTTTGCATAAGAACGCAACGGCGCTTTCTATTGGACAGCAACAACGGCTCTGTATTGCCCGCTGTCTTGCAATCAAACCTGAAATCGTTCTCATGGATGAGCCTACATCTGCACTTGACCCAATTTCAACTTGTAAGGTTGAGGAACTTATACTTGACCTAAAGAGTAATTACACTATTGTGATTGTGACACACAATATGCAGCAGGCAGCGCGTATTTCTGATAGAACAGGTTTTTTCCTTCTCGGCGAGTTGATAGAGTACGGCGAGACGAAGAAAATTTTTACCAATCCGTGTGACAAAAGAACTGAAGACTACATTACAGGTAGATTTGGGTAAGCAAACCCTGTGTTTTAAACGCGGGGATGGTTTTTGTTTGAGGAGTGGTTATGGAGAAACACTTTGATAAAGAGATGTCCTTGCTGAAGGAGCGGATTCTTTATATGGCTGCATTGGTGGAAAAACAGATCAATTTCGCCTGTCGCATTCTGCTTGAACGCAACGACTCGCTTGTTGATGAAGTCAAACATCTTGAGGAACAGGTTAATAGACTCCAACTTGAGATTGACGACACGACTGTTGGGCTTATAGCGTTGCATCAACCAGTTGCTCACGACCTGCGCTTTCTTGTTGCAGCCGTGAAAGTGGTTGCGGAGCTTGAGCGTGTCGGTGACCATGCTTTCAATATCGCTCGTTTCGCGCTCTCAGTGATTTCACAGCAGCAGATAGAACCAATGATTGACATAAAAGCGATGGCAGCGGTCGCTCAGAAAATGCTACGGGAGAGTCTGGACGCTTTCGTAAACAACGACCCTGTTCTCGCTAAAACTGTCCTTCTTGAAGATGACAAAGCGGATGCGTACAGAGACAAAATTTACAGTGAAATCATAACATATATGAAAGAGAATCCTTCTTCAGTGCCAGTTGGTGTTCCGCTGCTTATGATTTCTCGCAATCTTGAACGCATTAGTGATAACGCTACCAACATTGCCGAAGAGGTTATATTTATTGTGAAAGGCAAGGATGTACGCCATCACGCCTTGGACGAGAAATAAAGCACATTAACAGAGATGATTGGGTTCGGTCTGCTTACAGATTATTCTGCCCAAAGAGTTTGAGGTTATTGTTTTATTCTCTTCTTTGTCTCTTTTTTTGTTCTCTTTTATCAACGGTACTATTCAGGATGAGATTTTTCTGCAAGTTTTTTTAGAGAGTTAATGAGTTGAAGTGCTTCAATCGGAGTAATATGTTCAGGTTCTATTTTTAAGAGTTCTTCGGTGAGGCGTCGTTCAACAAAGTCAAAAAGGGTCATCTGGCGGCGGGGTTTGGAGAGGGCGATTCTTGGCGAGCCGTCAGAATACTGTTCTTTTTTTTCCAGTTGTTCCAGGATATTCCGCGCTCGTTCAATGACTTTTTCTGGGATGCCTGCCAGTTGCGCTACATAGATTCCGTAACTTCTGTCTGCTGCTCCTTCTTTGATTTTGTGAAGAAAAACGATTCGTCCTTTATACTCTGTAATTCCGACGCATAGGTTCTTTATTCGGGGAAGGGTTTTTGCTATGAGTGTGAGTTCGTGGTAGTGGGTGGCGAAAAGGGTTCGTGCGCGGACGGATTCATGCAGGCATTCTGTGACAGCCCATGCGATGGCGAGCCCGTCGAAGGTAGAGGTGCCACGTCCAATTTCGTCAAGAATGATTAGGGAGCGGTTTGTGGCGTTGTTTAGGATGTTTGCGGTTTCTGCCATTTCTACGAGGAATGTGGAGCGGCCGCGGTAGAGTTCGTCAGATGCGCCAACGCGGGAGAAGATTCTGTCGCAGATGCCTATGCGAGCGGTTTTTGCTGGGACGAACGAGCCCATCTGTGCCATTATCACAATCAGTGCTGTTTGACGGATGTATGTTGACTTTCCTGCCATGTTGGGGCCTGTGATGAGTAGAATCTGGGAGTCATTGTCTGCGTCCATTTCTGTGTCGTTAGGGATGAAGTCGACGGTCTTTTCGATGACAGGATGGCGTCCATCTTTTACTGAGAGAGTAAGGGACTCGTCAACTACAGGGCGATTGTAACGGTTTCTGTCTGCGGTTTCCGCAAAAGAGGAGAGGAGGTCTAATGTGGCGAGTGCGTTTGCGATGAGTTGGATGGCTTCGCCTTGTTTTGCGACCTCGTCACGCAGCGCGCAGAAGAGTTCGTATTCCATTTGTGCCGCTCGCTCTGACGCACCGAGGCTTTCTCTCTCAAACTGTTTCAATTCTTCGTTCTCGTAACGCTGTACATTCTTTAAGGTCTGCAGCGGCTTATAATCTGAGGGAACAGATTCTTTTTTGCTCTGGGGAAGTTCGATATAGTAGCCGAAGAGGCGGTTGTAACCTACTTTAAGAGAGGAGATTCCTGTTCTTTTTCGTTCTTTTTCCTCAAATTCTTTGAGCCACTTTTCGGCGTCGGCGCAGATTTTTCTTATTCTGTCCAGATGTTCGTTGTAACCTTTTCTTATGATGTTGCCTTCTTTGATAGTGAGAGGTGGTTCGTCAACGAGGGTACGGCGGATGAGAAGAGACACATCTGAAATGTTTGTTATATCGGCAACGGTGCGCTGAATAAGCGGAGTTTTAAGCGATTGAGCCGAGTTTTTTATACGGGCGGCGGTCTCCAGAGAGTTTGCCAGGGAGTTTAAGTCTCGTGCATTGCAACGCTTCAAAACGATTCTTGTGAGAAGACGGCTTAAATCACCGACACTTTTGAGATGTTCACGGAACTCCTTACGGGTCTTTTTCTGGGTAAGCAGTTCTTCAACAGAATCGAGCCTCTCTTCAATCTTCTTCACATCGCATAGGGGTGCCAGAATCGCTTGGCGGAGGAGTCTTTTCCCCATTGGGGTGACGGTTGAGTCTAGTATTTTAAAAAGTGAGCCTTCTTCGCTGCCGTTTATATTCTCGAGGAGTTCGAGAGAGCGCGCCGTAGTTCGGTCTATTACTAAGTTGTCGCTTGACTGGATGGTGCGGATGGAGCGGATATGGGAGAGAGGCTCCTTATGGTTAGACCTTAGGTATTTAAGGAGCACTCCTGCAGCGGCGGTAGCAGCAGGACTGGTTTCGAGACCGAATCCATCGAGCGTGGCTACTCCGAACTGTTCGCATAGAATCGTCCGTCCCATACTCGCATCAAACTCGTAGTCAGGGAGTTCACGCACAGCCCCTCCAAGAGGTTTTTCGGCTTGGAGAAGAGACTTCTTTGCGCTTTCTGAGATGAGAAGTTCGGAAGGAGAGATTCTTTCAAGAAGGCAGGAGAGCATTTCTAAGGAACTTTCCGAAGCGTAAAACTCTCCAGTGGATGCATCTGCCCAGGCAACTCCTGCGATACCTGGAGAGAGAATCGCCACGGCAGCGATGTTATTACTCAGTACGCCTGTGAGCAGTTCCTCTTCCACGACGGTGCCTGGTGTGATGACTCGCGTCACATCGCGGGAGAGAAGTTTTTTGCCTTGAGAAGGTTCTTCTAATTGTTCACAAATCACGACAGAGAGCCCTTCGTTCAAAAGGCGGCGAATGTATGTGGTGGCGGAATGATGAGGTATGCCTGCCATTGGTATGGTGCCGTCACGAGAGGTAAGCGCAATTCCGAGGAGGCGGGAGGCTATCTTGGCATCCTCGTAAAACATCTCGTAAAAGTCTCCCATTCTGAAAAGAAGAATCTTATCAGGATAATTCTCTTTTATCCTGCTGTATTGGCGCATAACAGGGGTCTGTTCGGGTTGTTTTCGCATTCTCTCTTTGAAGTCTCCCTTCTTCCTACTTTTTTCCTTCTTGAAGCGCTTTGATGAGTTCTTCAATCTCTTTAGTGCGTTTTTCGGCCCGTTCAGCAAACTCTGTTCGTCCATAACTTTTCACTACTTTTTTGTAAGCAGCATATGCTTTCTGCAAGTCGCCGTTTAAGAACTCCTCTTCTCCTTTTAAGAACTCTTTGAATGCCCGCTCGTAATTGCCTCCTTCATCTGCCAGTGGTTTTGTTTCTGGGTCTTCTTTTGCTTTTGCGAGGAGGCTTTTCACTTTTTCTTGTGCTTCTTGAATCTCCTTTAATCCTTCTGTTCCTACCTTAAGCCGTAGGAGCCGTTTGGTAGCCTCTCTTCGGTCACTTGCCTCTTTTGAGGCGAGTAACCTCTCTGCTTCTTCAAGCCGTTTATTTGCCTCCTCGAGAAGTTCTTTCTCTTTGTCTGCTGCTAACTCAACCATTTCCAACTTCACTTTTTGCTCGGCAAGTTCTTTGTAAGTTTTGATTGCAGAGTTGAAAGCAAACTCGGCGCGGAACATTTCGGCAAGGTCGCGCAGTCTGCGGCATTTGTCAAACTTCGCCTTCGGCACGGCATCCGGATAAAGTTTGAGAACCTCAGCCATAGCGTTCGTAACCTGATTCTTCGTTATGTCGCCGGCAAGATGGTATTTCTCTATCTCTTCTCCGTCAGGTTTACAGAATATATTTGGAGTTTGTCTCCATAAAAGCCGAACTTGCCCTTATGATACTCTGCGGCGATTCTCTTCTCAATGTCGGGGAACCGCTTCTCGTCGGCAATAAAACAGACGAAGTTTTCGGATGCTTGAAGAATCTGGGCATCGTCCAACACTTTTGGATAGATTATAGGGCCCTGAGACCCTGCTCTTGATGGAATCACAATAAGAATGGGAACTTTTCGTTCTTTTGCCTCTTCCAGACCCCGCTTCCAGTCTTCAGCCCATTTCGGCTGATTTTTTGGCTGCTCCTGTCCTAACAGCGGCACTATCCAGAGAATCAGAAGAACGGCGAAAAATCCCTTTCTCATTCTCGTCTCTCCAAAGCGCTTACTCTATTATATACGGCTTAACTCTTGAATTTAATCGGAATCGCATAGATTTGCTTTAACAATGGGACTTGCTTAGAGGAAGTTAGGAAATGGTTTGAAAAGGAAGGAGGTGAGGATATAATTAAAAATGCGGTTTGAGGGCATCTCTGTGGAGAAAGGGTTTTATCTTCAGTTCACGAGCGGCAAGAAGAAAGGGTTGCATATTCCACTTCTTGATGAGAGTCGGTTGGTTTTCGGACGGGATGCGACTTGCGATGTAGTGCTCGATGAGGTGGACATATCGGCGCGCCATATGTTGCTTGAAAAGAGTGGCGGTTCGGTCAGAGTTATTGACTTGGACAGCAGAAACGGTGTGTTTGTCAACGATGTGCGCGTCAGGAGCAGCCTGCTTTCACCTGGGGATGTTGTAAGACTGGGTGCAAGCGTGGTTATGAATCTTGTTGCCGAAGGGGTGACTGCTTCAGTTTTTGCACGGCAAGAGCCGATGACCACACGCATTCTTCATGCCTCTGCAGTTGAGCCGAAGACCGCTGCTATTACACCGCTTTCTACTACTGATGTACGGCTTCGCTCCATCGTTGATGTTATTGACCTTATCCATCAGGAGTGGGATACACACAGAATTCTCGGAAGAATCGTTGATGTAGTCGACTCTGTGTTTGCTCCTGACAGAAGTTTTGTGATTCTCAAGGACAAACAGGGGAATCTTATGCCGGCTGTATTCAAGCAAAAGGATGGAACCACGGGGGGGCAGATTTCTTACACCATTGTCCGCAAGGTTGTGGAGGAGAGGACCGCATTGGTGACGCAGGATGCGGGGGTGGACGAGAGGTTTAAGGCAGGGATGTCAATAGTCATCGGGGGGATTCGGTCAGCGATGTGTGCTCCGATTGCTATGGGAAATAATGTGTTAGGTGCGCTCTATATCGACACTGTAGGGAGACAGCAGGCGTTCAGCAGTATTGATTTAGAGTTGTTGAGTGTAATTGCGAAGCAGGCAGCACTTGCACTCCATCGGGCACAACTTATGAAGAGCGTTGAAAAAGCATATTACTCGACTGTGCGGGTGATGGTGGCGGCTGTTGAGGCGAAGGATGAATACACGAAAGGGCATTCGGAACGGGTCACTACTTATAGTCTGCGGCTTGCTGACCATGTAGGGTTAACAGGTAAAAGGTTGGATATATTGAGGCTTGCAGCGCTTCTGCACGATATAGGCAAAATCGGCGTTCCGGAGCATATTTTGAACAAGGCTGACAAACTCTCATACGAAGAGTTTGGAGTCATAAGACGCCATCCGGATGTTGGCTACAAGATCATCAAAAATATAGACAGTGATGATGCGGCGGAGGTGGCTCGAATCGTCCGTTACCACCACGAGCGTTATGATGGTAAAGGTTACCCTGATGGAATCAGCGGCAAGGAGATTCCCATTTTCGCAAGGCTGATTGCGGTTTGCGACACTTACGATGCGATGACATCCCACCGTCCATATCGTCCTCCTATGCCGAAAGAGAAGGTGATAGAAGAACTAGAACGCGGCTCAGGGGTCCAATGGGACTCTGCAATCACTACCCTTATGCTCAAACTGGTTAAGGAGGGCGAGATTGTCCCGATTTAGTCTTCTGTCTGTTTTGCTCGTACTTCTATTTTTTTGCGGCTGCGCTTCAATGGGGCAGTATTTCGCTGACAGGGGTAATGACCTCCTTGATGTGTTCGGGCTAAACTTCTCCTACGGTGCTGGGTTGCTTCTTAATGTTCGTGCGACTCAATTTGTTCAAGTGGGGATGGTAGGCTTCAGTGGAGCGAGAGTAGGATTCTGCGGCAGACATTGTTTTCTCTGGGGAGAGGAATCGATAGAATTGGGCATCGCGCCTTTTTTATATGGCAGGTTCCTTTCTCTCAACCCTCTTTCGAGCGGTATGCCGGAAGTCGAGGATGTTTTGCGGGGGCAATCGCTGATAGTGACAATTTACCGCGATGATTACGAAAAATCTTTCGACGAAGCATACGACAGAAGACTTTTTGACTTTGGTGTCACCTTCCATTTTTTTCTTATAGGGTTTGAGGCGTTCTTCAATCCGGTAGAGGCGATTGATTTTGTTTTAGGGCTTTTTACTACTGTTGACATAAGTGGCGACGATGGGGAGAAAAAGTCAGAAGAAAAAGGGAGGAAGAAGGGGAAGATGAGAGAGGGTGGTGAACCGACAAAGGAGATGGAAACGGACGGGAAGCGCGATGGAAAGTGACCTGAATCTTCGGAATTTCTGTATAATTGCGCATATAGACCACGGCAAAAGTACCTTAGCCGACAGGTTCATTCAGCGCAGCGGACAGGTGGCGCAGCGCGAGTTCTGTGAACAACTTTTGGATGGGATGGAACTGGAGCGTGAGCGTGGAATCACCATCAAAGCATCTGCGGTTGCTCTGGACTATACGCTCAACTCCAAGCGGTACAGGTTTAATCTGATTGATACTCCTGGTCATGTTGATTTCTCCTACGAGGTTTCAAGAGCGTTAAAGGCATGTGAAGGGGCTGTTCTTCTTGTTGATGCTGCTCAAGGAGTAGAAGCCCAGACGATTTCTAACTTTTACTTGGCTCTGGAGGAGGGGTTGACGATTATTCCGGCGTTAAACAAGATTGACCTTGCTGCTGCGAGAATCAAAGAAGTGAAAGAAGAGATAGAGACAATCTTGGGGCTTGAGAAGGAAGAGGTGCTTGAGGTTTCTGCTAAGACAGGGCAGGGGCTTGAGGCTTTGATGCAGAGAATCGTGGAAAAGATACCGTCTCCTGAGCGCTTGGTGGATGCGTTGCTTCGGGCGCTTGTTTTTGACGCTCAGTACGATGAATACCGTGGAGTTGTAGTCTATGTGCGTGTTTTCAATGGGAGTATAAGGCGGGGAGATAGAATAAGACTTTTAAGTACGGGCTCGACTTACGAGGTTAGCGAGGTGGGTGTTTTCAGACCCAAGATGACACCTCAAGAGACTCTGAGTGCGGGTGAGGTAGGCTATGTGATAGCAGGAATCAAGCGGATTCAAGATGTTCATGTAGGAGAAACTCTTACGAGTGCTGAAGCAGAGGGGGTTGAGCCGCTTCCGGGCTATCGTGAGCCGAAGCCCATGGTTTTTTGTAGTTTTTTCCCTGGGCTTGAGTCTGATTCGCAGGCGCTTAAGCGGGCGCTGGAGAGGCTTCAGTTGAATGACGCTGCGATTCGATTCGAGCCAACACAGTCAGAGGCTCTGGGATATGGCTTCAGATGTGGTTTTCTTGGGCTGCTACATATGGAGATTGCTCAGGAGCGCCTCGAAAGGGAACTGAATGTTGATGTGGTTCAGACGGCACCTTCTACCTCTTATCAAGTGCTTCTGAAAACGGGCGAACTGGAGAACATAGAGACTCCTTCTAAACTTCCTACTCCCGACAAAATCTTGGAAGTGAGGGAGCCGATGATGGAGGTTTCGATAGTTCTTCCCAACGATTACATTGGCGCTGTTATGAGACTCTGCGAAATACGCCGAGGAACCCTCAAGAGCACCCAGTATCTTGGTACTAAGAGATGTCTCCTCGTGTTTAAGATGCCTCTTGCAGAGATTATTTACGACTTCTACGACAAACTGAAGTCTATAACTCGCGGTCTTGCCACGATGGATTATGAGTTCAAAGGGTATGAGAAAGCAGACCTTGTCAAACTTGACATTCTGATTGCAGGAAAACGGGCGGACCCGCTTTCGATGATTGTTCACAGAAGCAAGGCGTATGAAACAGGAAAGTCGATTCTGAAGGTGTTGCGTAAAGAGATTCCGCGCCATCTGTTCGATGTTGTTCTTCAGGCTGCCATTGGCTCGAGAATAATTGCAAAAGAGAGCATCCGTGCGATGGCGAAGAATGTGACGGCAAAATGTTACGGTGGGGACATAACGCGAAAGATGAAACTCCTTAAGAAGCAGAGGGAAGGCAAAAAACGGATGAAGCAGATTGGGCAGGTGACTGTGCCGCAAAGCGCTTTCCGGGCTGTTCTTCGCCGTTTTGAAGAGTGACCACTTTTCTCGGACGCCGGACTTAGGGGACGAGTTAAGAGAAAAGGAGACGAGGAAGTCTTGATACTTTTATAAATGAAAGTATAATGAAAAGGTAGACTTTAACACTTAGTTGGAGCAAAAAGGATGTTTTTACCATTGATGGCGGAGCGGACACATCAGAGGTTGACAGTGATAACTTATGCATTGATTGCGGTGAATGTGCTGGTTCATACGATTGTTCTGATTCAGGGACCTGAACTGACGCCGGTTAGGACTTTTCCGGGAGGGGGGAGGCCGGTTGTGATAGTTCCTGAGAGAGGCGGTTGAGGTGTTAGGCTTTACAGGGAAGCCTGGACGGTTTACGAGGATTATGGCTTCGTTCCTGCAAGGGATTCAATAGTTTCACCGAGGATTCTGTCAGCGATGTTTTTACATGGGGACATATTCCATCTCCTGTTTAATATGCTGTTTCTATTTGTGTTCGGTAGAGGGGTGGAGGATGTGCTTGGATACCGGCGTTTTGCGGTGCTTTATTTCATTTCGGGGTGGTTCGGGTCGGTGCTTTTTTCTCTGATGGAAAGTAATCCTTACATTCCGAGTGTCGGCGCTTCAGGCGCTATTTCAGGAGTCCTTGGCGCATACCTTGTTCTTCTACCAGGGTATAAAGTGACTACACTTTTTACTTATTGGACGGTGGTGAGACTGATTACTGTTCCGGCAAAAGTCATCATCGGAATCTGGATTGCTTTTCAGTTTCTTTACGCTCTTCTTTTCAGCGCCATCGAGACGGGGGTGGCTTACACTGCCCATCTGGGTGGAATTGCAGCAGGGGTTGTGGTTGCCATATTTGTCAAAAAATACTTCCTGCCTGAGGAATCGAGGTTTCTTTACGAGACTCCGAAAGAGAGTTTTTTCCAGAGATACCACTCACAGTTAACAGATGGAATCTATTCTTCTTCACCGCCGTATAAACAGGAGAGCCTGCCAAAGAATCCGAAAGTAAGCGACCCGTTCGAAGATTTTTTCAGGAAGCAGAATGACGATGTTTAGATTGCCTCTCATTCATGACCCAGAGTGCGTTGGACCAATTTGGTTGCTTAAATCTTTGGTGGTTAAAAACAAAAACGACACATTTATGCTGTGTAGAATTTATGCTGTGTAGAAAGGTTGTTGATTCATCAGCGCAAAATCTGTTTTCAATCCTTCTAAGACGGGGTATAATTCTCTTTGAAGAGGGAAGCGATAAAAATGAGAATCGGTGCTTTCGTTGTAGTGGTGCTTTTGCTCACAGAAGCGGTTGCAGATAACCGAGTATCACTCGAGAGTCTTGTGTGGCGGTATGGACCTGTCTCTTATAAACATCTGACGCTGCCGACGAGCGA
>JAOAAR010000101.1:6525-7033 GCA_026418755.1 Planctomycetota bacterium | reverse complement strand
ATATAATGCAAGAGCAAGCCGCCAAAATCCAGGAGTTGTGTGCCTCGAGCCCTGAGGGGGGAAGGGGGAGGAGAGGATTCTCGCCTGAGATGGGGGAGAAGATGCGCCAGATAATGGAGGAGACTCGTCAGAAGTTGCTGCAGGTAGTGAGCGAAGAGGAGTTGAACGAATTGCTCGGCGGGATGCGAGGCTTCGGAATGCAACCCCCATCGCCTCGCGGCGGAGAAGGTGGGGAGCAACCCCGTAGAGGGCGATAAAAATTTAACGATAGATAGGGCGTTGTGTCGTTCTTCGTGGGCATGTCCAAAAAGACTGAAGTCTCTTTAATACTGTGTTCAGGTCTCCTGATTAGAGGTGGTTCTATGGGTATCTCTGTAATTGGCGAACGATTGGAAGCGATGTGCGTTTTGTATTACTGCTAACCAGACTTTCGTTGCATTGTTAATTTGGCTGTTCGGGACGCACTGCGATGCGTCTTGATGTTTCGAAACTGACATAACCGTCGATT
>JAOAAR010000101.1:0-6515 GCA_026418755.1 Planctomycetota bacterium | reverse complement strand
TTTCTTGTGTGCCATATCAAAATCTCCTTGAACTTTTTTATTCAATTTTAATATAACACAGAGCGTCGCGCAAGTCAAGAAGTTTGGGCGCTAAAAAAGGGGGCAAGAGTCACATTCTTTCGAGAGGTTTGATTCCGAGCAGTTCAAGCCCTTTGGCGAGCACGATGCGGAGGGCGGCTACCAAAGAGATTCGTGCGTTGGTCAGGTTGTTCTCTTCGCATAAGACTCTGTGGCGCTGATAAAAAAGGTTTAAGTTGGATGCGCACTCTATTAGATAGTTTGCAATTCGCGAGGGTTCTCTGTGCTCTGCTGCATTCTTGACGGTTCTGCTGAATTCAGACAGATTCATCACAAGTCTCCATTCTTCGTCGCTTGAAAGGAGTTTTGCGTCGAACTCTCTCGGGAGGCTTTTCCCCCACTTGCGCAAGATTCCGCAAAGCCTCGTATGCGCATATTGTAGATAAGGTCCTGTCTCTCCATCGAACGAAAGAAACCGCTCTTCGTCATAAACCACATCCTTGATTCTTTCATTTTTTAAGTCGTTGAAAATCAACGCTCCAACTGCGACATCTTTTGCTACTTTATTTGGGTCTTCCACTTTCAAAAGTTCGGGGTTTTTCTCTTCTATCACCTTGCGTGCCTTTTCAATCAATTCGTTCAAGACCTCTTCGAGAAGGACCATCGTGCCACGCCTCGTGCTCATTCCGAGATAGTGCCCAAACGCTATATGCTCGCATCTGCCTGCAAATGGATACCCTGCCATCTCAAACAGACGGAACACCTGCTGAAAATGGAGTTTTTGCGGGACTCCGACCACATAAAGCATCCTGTCAAACTTATATTTTCGCCACCGTTCAAGCGCTACCGCCACTTCTCGGGTTGCATAAAGCGTGGTACCGTCGCTCTTACGCATCATAAGAGGCGGGATTTTCTCTTTCTGGTCAAACTCGACAATCAATGCACCGCCTTCACCTTCTGTCAGAAGTCTTTTCTCTGCCAGTTCCTTGATGACGGAATCCATTCTTTCGATGCAGCGGGGGGCTCCTTTTTCGTCACACATACTTTCGCCAGCAAACTCGTCGAAGTCTACCCCCAGTATCTCGTAGATTCTTCGAAACTCCGCCATTGAAATCTCAATAAACTCCCTCCAGAGTTCAAGAGATTTTTTTTCACACTCTTCAAGAGATTTTAATACCTTATCCGCTTCTTGGGCGAGATGTGGATTTTCTTCCTCCTCTTTATGGAACCTTACATAAAGTTCGTAGAGTTTTTTGATTGTATCTTTTTCCTTATCCGATTTGTCGAACCATTTCTGGTATGCGACCATCATTTTTGCGACCTGTGCGCCCCAGTCACCGAGGTAGTTGATTCCTATAACCTTGTAGCCGAGAAACTGAAGGATTCTGCCAAGTGCAGCACCAAGCACAGTCGAGCGTAGATGTCCAACCCCAAATGGCTTCGCTATATTTGGCGAAGAGAAGTCTATGAGAACAGTTTTTCCATCTCCTTCTTTTGAACTCCCGTAATTCTCTCCTTCTTCGAGAACTTTCTTGAGAAGTTTTTGAGTGAATGAGGCGCGCTCAATTCTCAGATTCAAATATCCACCGACGACCTCTGCGCTGCTGATGAATGGGACTGTAGAAAAAGTGTTTTTTAACCGTTCGGCGAAATTTTTAACATCTTCTTTTATTTGTTTCGCCAATTTGAAACAGGGCAGTGCAACATCTCCCATCTCTTCTTTTTTGGGTTTCTCGAAATACGAGAACACCTCTTCTGCAGGAATCCCGGTCTCTTTCTCCACTACCTCCGCCCATTCCTTCTTCAACTCATCTAACATCTATTACATCCTTTAGCCACTTTACTGCCCGGAGATTTTACTTATAATTAAAGCAGTACTTACTGACTATGTTATAAGTCGTTTTCATTTCTTGTCCAAAAATGATGATAGGAAAGACGCTTTGTCTTCTCCTCCTTATTAGTGAACGGAACATTATCTGACCGGGCTATGCCTTGCCTTTTTCAATGATGGCGCGGGCAAACAATGCAGCGCCCAGTGCGCCTGCCAACTGCGGGTCGAATTTCGCATC
The DNA here is from genome assembly GCA_026418755.1 of Planctomycetota bacterium. Classification (GTDB taxonomy): domain Bacteria; phylum Planctomycetota; class SKW154; order SKW154; family SKW154; genus SKW154. The sequence goes on along the minus strand of JAOAAR010000101.1, from coordinate 4,428 downwards.
TTCGGGCATCGGCAGCGCTGAAAACCCTAACTCTTTCTCCAGTCTCTTGACAACACCCTTGTTTTTTGCAATGCCACCTGTGATGACAAACTCTTTTTCGACTCCGACACGCTCAAGAAGCGTAAAAACGCGGTGCGCCATAGCGGCGCAGTATGCTGCAAGCACTTTTGCCTTAGGCCATCCTTTTTTCAAAAGTCCAAGCGCTTCTGATTTCGCAAACACAACGCAGGTTGAAGAAACAGGGTCGGGCTCCTCCTCAATATCAAACGACATGTCGCCGATGTCTTGTATGGGAACTTGGAGAAGGTCGGCGAAAACCTCCATACCGCGTCCTGTCCCGGCTGCGCATTTGTCGTTCATTAAAAACGCTGTTACTTTCCCTTTCTCATCGCACTTTATCGCTTTGCAGTCTTGTCCGCCCATATCAAGGACTGTGCGCGTCTTACTACCGAATATGTAGTTGGCACCTCGTGCATGACAGGCGATTTCGGTAATTGCACGCTGTGCAAAGGGGATGTTTATTCTACCATAACCAGTGCCGATGATGTATTGAATCTTCTCTCGAGGTAGGTCGCTTTCTCCCAGCGCCAGTGAGAGCGCTTTGTCTGCACTCTGCGGACTGTCGGAACCTGTTCGCGTCAGACTATAAGAAAAAATTTGGTCATCAACAAGGACAAGCGCCTTGGAAGAAACCGAGCCAACATCAACACCTGCCGTAATGGTCTTCGCCTTTTTCCAGTCAATCTCCTTGGATACCCATTTTCTTTCAGGCCATCTCCAGTATTCAACCGCCATCTCTTGTCCTCCTTAATCATTTTTCTGCAGCGAGGAGTGCCGCACCGAGCGCGCTTACGAATTCAGGCGCTTCTGGAATCTTTATGCTCTTTTCAAGAGAGCGTGAGAGAGAATCAACAAACCCTTTGTTGTACGCTACTCCACCAATTAAGACTACATCGTCATTCAGCCCAACACGGCGCACCATAGAAGCGATTCTGCTTGCAATGGCGTCGTGTATCGCCCTTGCTATATCAGGTTTTGGTGTCTTTGCGTGGATGAGTGAGACAACCTCACTTTCAGCGAAGACTGCGCATTGAGCGTTCATCGGAACTGCCGATGACGATTTAAGAGATAACTCGCCCATAGATTCCACAGAGACTTCGAGCGCTCTTGCCATCGCCTCGACGAAGGCGCCCGCTCCAGCCGCACATTTTTCGTTTACAGCAAAGTCAACAACTTTTCCATTCTCGTCAATGCGGATTCCGCGCCCTTCCTCTGCGCCAACATCTATCACTGTACGCGCACTCGGAATGAGAGCAAAAGCCCCTTTTACATCCGCAGTCACTTCTGTTACCGCATCATTGGCGTTCTTTACAATTGTGCGTCCTACACCAGTCGCCACAATCTTCTTAATCTCTGTAGGCTTAAGCCTTGCATTTTTAAGCGCAGTATTAAACGCCTGCTCAAGCGCCTTTTCTTGCTCGAATCCACCAGGAACGAGTGCTTTGGCGAGTATCTTCCCATTATCCACAATTACTACTTTTATGTTTTTTGCTCCTACATCTATTCCTGCGTATGCCATATCACTTACCCTCCAGTCTCTTTATGCCGAGTGTTTCCATAAAGGAATCTATTCTCTGCATCGTTCGCACTTCATCAAACTCTCGCTCGTCTCCCATATTCCCTTCAAATATCATAACAGGAATACCTGCCTTGATGAGCGCAAGACGGTTTTCGGCTATGCCAAGGCTCAATCCTTCACACCCCCGATTGTAATGCAACATAACTCCATTCAACTTCCACTGCTTCGCAATCGCAATCATCATCTCGCTCTTATACTTTGGATGGTAAAAGTGCTGGTACTCTGGCTTGCAGAGATGCCAGTCCGCAAGCATCCTGCATGCTTCTTCACGATTCTTCGGTTTCTCTTTCGGAAGAGGTCTCGGAACAAACTCTCCGTTTTTGTCGAATACCCACATCCCTTCAAGCCCGAATGTATAAAGCGAGCCGATGGAAACACAACCATAAACTTTTTCAAGGTAACGGAACACATTCAGAAAACCCCAAGGGGGTTGTGTGTCTGTCATCACGCGACACTGCTCATTCTCAACCGCCGCTATGCCACGCCTTACCCTGTCGCGTACCTCGTCCAGCAACTCCGCGTAAAAGTCTGCTACCTCTTTTGACGCTTTCTTCAAGGTTGCAAGCACATAAAGCGAATACATCGTCTTCTCTTCAAGAGGGGCGGGAATTTTTCGGTTCTCCATACAAATCTGTGCCCAGAGATTAGTGCTTCTGAAATCGTTCCAGCAGGCTTCGATGAATTTCTTATCGTCGAACTTTCGTTTCGTCACCTTCTCAAGCCATTCAATAGCGTCCATTAATTGCCCTGCAACATAGTTCAGACGGTTGTTGTCAATCTCCCTGTAAGGTCCGACTGATACATCAACGCAGAAGAACGGGATTCCTCCCTCTATTTCGCTTACAACCTGATACCACTTGGCGTGCGAGCAGCAGATATGGTCTTGAAAGATGAAGTCAGGTTTTGGGAATTTTCCACCGAATGCGTACTCATCGAGATAGATTGAGCCCCAATAATTGCGCATATAAGCGCACAGGTCGCGCGCCCAGCCATGCTTCTCCGTCTCCTCAAGGCATCTGTTTGAAAACTCCCGATTAAAAGCACAACTCGCACCATACGGCTCACTCGTCAGAGGATATACATCGTCGCCTAAGCCGTAAGTCAACGCATCGAAAGTCCAGGCACCGCCTGCCCAACGCAGTCCACCCTTCTCGTGAGCCTTTGCATAATCTTCATAATACCTCTGCCGTATATCCTTCGCCTTATTCCATAACTTCAACGGTTCCGTCTTATACTTTCTCATATTCAAACCCCCCTATCAATATAAATCTTCTTGACCTATCATCTCAAGAAACGCTTCTACTCTTGTCCTGAACTGTCCGATGGGCACCGTCACATCAAATTCGAGGAACAATGTCGGAATGCCATTTTCTTCTAAGAGTTTCTTGAGGGGTGGTATATCCAGTTCGTGCGGGTCGCAAAACTTCTGCTGTATTAGGACTGCCCCGGCTGCTTTCCACTCTTTCGCAAGTGACAGAATATGCGGAAGCCGCGTCCGCACTTCCCAATCTTTGCTCGGACAGGCTGGACGCTTCAAATAACGCTCCGCAATCGCCTCAACCAGGTTCCCATTTTTCGCCTCGACTTTATTCCAGAAATATCGAGTGCCTGTGCAATGGTCGTCAATCACGAATGTGGCACCCACTTTCTCCACCATTGCGATGAACTCGGTGTCATCATCCTCACTGCCGACAATCATCAGACGTGCACCCACATCGCGCCCTGTCTTACGATTCGGTAGTTCCCTTAGGATTCGTTTGAGTTCCTCACTATGTTCGCGCTTATCGACAAACTGCGATGAGACCACCATATACATCGCTTCAAGCCCGCTCAGTGGCGGATTATCCGCTTTACGCAAATCGTAGACTTTCCGCATCAATTCACGATTCTCATCCATTATTTTAATGCCTTCTTTTAAGTTTTTATCAGTGATTTTTGCTCCTATCCATTTCTCAACCGCATTGATGAACTTTTGAATCTCTCCGACGAGATAGGGTCTTGCACGCGGCGATTGCACCTTGTTCGGAAACGGCAGATAGTACGAAAAATTGCGTGGAATGTGTAAATCCCAACTTGTGTAAGCCTGCCGGATGTGCAAGCAGGACTGTGCAATCATTATGCCGTCTAGGTAGTCATAGCGTCCTTTTAGCCCTTGCGCAAGACAGTCGCGACAGAACGGGCAGTACATCCCGAAAATGTGCGGCTCAGTAACATCCTGCGGCTGATGCGAGCCCAGAATCCTCACAGGCAGAACATTCACGGCATAGAGAATCTCTTCAGGCACATAAGTGCAGAAATAACCCAACACTTTTCCGCCTGTCCGTTTTTTCCATTCTCTCGCATAATCATGCCTCTTCTCATACCAGTTTTTGAATTTGTCAAACATAACAATTACCTCCCGCGAAGGTTTTAAGGAGAAAATTATGTTTTTTTTACCTTCATATGTCAATTCCTCTCCGTATTTTGCTCCAAAAATTTTGTTTTCTCCTTCAACTCCTCTTGACGCATTGTGCTATCTTGTTCAGGTACCTTCAAGAAGAAGTTCTAACATTTTTTCAAAACTCTGTTGGGATTCCCAGGGAAGATTTGAAGAAAGTCTTGTGCGTCGCCCCACGATTGGTCTTTAAGGGTTAGTTATTACCCTATGTTGTACGCAGGCAGAAGGGAGTAGTTTTCACTCACTTTTTCGGTGGTGCTGAGAACAAGATGCTTATCTGGGTCAATATCTTACATTTTTCGGCTTGCCGCTTGCGAACCGACCCAACACATTTCGTGTTTATGTAGACTTT
>JAOAAR010000100.1:3667-7150 GCA_026418755.1 Planctomycetota bacterium | reverse complement strand
TCACAGGACTCACCATCAAACGATGAACAGGCCACGCCAAAACCTCAGAATCCAGAATGTCCTGAACCGTAAGTCTTTCACCCAACATTGCAGCCGGATGGTCAAGTGCATTCTCCTTGTTATGAACCGCCGGAAGCGCAATATCCTCAAGCGGAATCTTATGAACACTCATATAGCGGTTCATTTCAAGAGCGAAAATCCATAAGAGATTCGGTCCAAGCGGTCTTTCGATGATATTGTCGAAAATAGTCAAGAACGCCGCCTGCGGATGCGGCATACAAGTCGACATCTTCTCTTCAGCAACGACAAGGATGATGTCAAACATCCCACTCGCCACAGTGTAAAAGCCGTGGGGAGCGACGAAGACACCACTACCGCCACCTACAAAGGAACGCATAAACGGCTTTCTGTACGCCCCTGAACCATCAACCATATACTCGCCCTTCATATGGACACCATCAAATGTATCAGGGGCAGAGGTAAAACAGACCGCCTCTATTTTGTCCCAAGTGAGACCGCAGGATTCAAGAGCCATTTTGCAGGCTTCAAAACACATCTCCTTAGAAGTCTCCTGTAACCTCCGTTCAAACTTCGTCATGCCTGCTCCGATGCAAGCCACTCTCCTCATATCCATTCCTCCTAATTATTTACCATCCCTGCTTAATATCGCCACACAACAGGTCTCAGTAGGTAAGCCGCGCCAAGAGTGAACCAATACTCGCCTGATGTCTTTTTTAACCTGCCTTTCACCTGCTTCCCCGCGTAACTGCAAGACCCCCTCAACCAGCCTGTAAAGCCCTTTACACTCGTGCAAGTTGCCAATTCCCAGCCAACCACCCGATGCGTTTACAGGTATCTTCCCATCAGGCATCGTCTTGCCATCCTCCGTCAATTTACCCGCTTCACCGAACTTGCAGACACCGAGAGCCTCCAGATGAATCAGTTCACGGTAAGAGAAAGTATCATCAATCTCAAATAATCCTACCTCTTTAGTAGGATTTTTTATGCCTGCCATCTTATAAGCCATCTTGGCAGCATCTTCTGTCGCCAATGAACGAACCCAGTTGCGCACCTCCAGATTAGGACTGTCACTTGAATAACCAACACCGGTAAGCCATACAGCGTTTTTGATTCTCCTTTCTCTGACGAATTTCTCGGAAGCAACAATCACACAGGCAGCAGCATCAGAAAATCCCGCACAATCCAATTCTTTAAGCGGAGAAGCAACAGGATATGACCTCATCACATCGTCAACACTAAGAAGAGAAGCATAAGGAGCGCCAGAATTCTTCATCGCATTCTTACGGTTCTTCACAACCACCGCAGCGCATTGCTTCTCCGTTGCCCCTTTCTCGTGAATATATCGGCGCATCTGCAGTCCTGCAATGTAATACGGATGAAGATTGAGTGGCCTGTTCATTATGGGATCAATGGCGTAATTGATAAGATGAGTGTGCCCTTTGAGGTTAGAGGCTTTACTGTAACTCTCCACCAGAACAGTATCGAAAATTCCGCTTAAAACCTGTTGAGCACCCGAAATCACTCCGTGAAGTCCATCACCTGTAATGGTATGAACAGGTCTCTGCACAGCCCCTAACTGGTCAGGAACATACTCATCAGTAATACTTGTCCCTTCAGTAACATCCTCCATACAAGAGACGAAACCACCCACATCTTTCGGCTCAAGTCCAGCATCATAATACGCACGCCGCGCAGCCTCAAACCGCATCTCCTTGTATCCAACCTCAGAAGAAGCGGTCCTCGCCTGCACATATCCTATACCAACAACCGCAACCCGCATAAAAACCCTCCTAACACTACACCTCCCTTGTCAAAATCCTATCCTCCAGTATCACCATTTCAAGCCAAAAACTTTTTATTAAAAATCATCCATAGGCGGATACGATTCCCCACTTCAGACAAAGATAAAAATATCCTGACAGGCAAAGTTAAATAACTCATACAGTTCTCAAATTACCCGGAAGTCGGTTCGGACCATCAATCAATTACAACACATTAAAAAAATCACCTTCCGCGAAATGGCGTGCGGTTCCTCTGGAGGTTGTTGCTGGGTCGTGGAGAAGGTGAAGGCTGAAATTTGCGCTCCATACTCCTTAACTGTTTCCCTTGCTCATCCAATTGTCTGTCTATCTCATTCACCTTCTTCTGGATGTCAATCGTCCGCTGCTCGGGCTTGTCGTAATAACGGTTCTCCGTCATCACTCGCTTAAAAGAGTCCTCGCTTAATGAGCGGCGCAAATCTTCCATACTCGCCTTGGAGGCGTACTCAATGTTCTCTCGTAACAACTGTTTGTCGTAATCCGAACGCTCAGAATTTTTAAACTGCTCGTAATAAGACTCTATCCGAGCCCAAAGGTCTTGCATCACCCTCCGCATCTGTTCGCGCTCTTCCGGCTTGAGCCCTGCCCGAGAAGAGACAGTCTGCCATCGCTTCAAGAGTTCTTCTCTTTCTTTCGCCATTCTGCGTTCAATCTCTTTCAAGTCCTGCGGAGAGGGCTGCGAACCGCCACCTGAAGCGCCGCTCTTTAAAAACTCCGGGGCTTTTGGAGGAGTCATAACAGCGAGTGGTTGCTCTCCTGAGGCACCACTCTCCGCCCCAACGGATGGGACAGAGACTTTTCCTGCAGAAGGGGTCTTAACTGCCCCACCTGGTCTTTTCTCTCTCTCACTTTTCAGACTCTCCGCCCACGATTCGCCGAGCATCGCTTCCATCAATCTCTCAGCGTCCTTCTCTGAAAACCATTCCTGCTGCTCCGTCTTCTGCTTCTTCTCCTGCGCCTGCTCTGTTGAAATTTTCACGCCTGAGTTGCCACGACTGCCAGCATCCACCAGCGCATAAGATGAAGCGGCTAACAGACTGAATACTATAAAAAAAGGTAATATCATCTTGAACATATCTTCTCCCCCAAGTTCCCTACATATAATTATAACGCAAATAAAAGGAATTTGTAGTGAATAAACACTTTTATCTTGTGTATATTATTATGGAAAAAGAGGGGAGAGGAACATAAGGAGGGATTTAAATGAGGCGATGGGTAGTGCTGGTAGTTCTGTTTTCATCGGCAGTGGCGGTTTTCGCCCAGCAGCAATTCAACTGGAAAGACTATTATTTGAAAGATGATGCAAAGACGAAGTATGTGAAGCGGAGTGAGCAGCCTGCTTTCAAACTTTACAAACCTGAAGAGGACTGGCATTTCATTGACCTTGAAAAACTGAAAGAGTTTGAAATGAACGCTGCCAAAGAGGATGAAAAGAAGAAGGAAGAGGTAAAGAAAAAATATGAGGTCACCTATTGCAGGCTTTATAGGGAAGGAAAAGAAGCGCACGCTGTGTTGCTTATAGTCGCTTTGACAGGAAAAATCGGCACTCTGGACGACTATGTGAAACAGATAAAAGAGAGTTTGATAAAAGGATTGACCAACTACAAGTCACTGTCTGACAAAACCACCTCCAAGCGTCAGG
>JAOAAR010000100.1:0-3657 GCA_026418755.1 Planctomycetota bacterium | reverse complement strand
AGGCAAGCAAGGCTATATGTGTTTTTGAAGAATAACTACCTATGGCGGCTTCTGATAGAATGTACCAAGGACACTTGGAATGACCTTGAAAAAGAGTTTGACACACTCTTCAAAAAATTTGAGTTCTGACGCTCTGCCTGTCAAAGATAAGGAAGCGGTCGTAAGGATTCTTTCAAAACGGTATCAGAAATCTCTTGTTGAGCGCGTAGGAAGAGGCTCCCCTTATCGGATACTGGTTGCAACGATTCTTTCGCAGCGAACGAGAGACGAGACCACGGAGAGAGTTGCTGAATCTTTTTTCAGGCGGTTCAAATCGGTATGGGAGTTAGATGCTGCAAATGTAGGGGAGATAAGGAATCTCATTAAGTCGGTAGGGTTTTCCAGTCAGAAAGCACACAATCTAAAGCAGACCGCAAGGATTCTCGTCGAGAAATATGAAGGTAAAGTGCCCGACGAAGAAGAGAAATTAAAAGAATTACCTGGCGTCGGACAAAAGACGGCAGGATGTATCCTCGTCTACGCTTTTGGCAAACCCGCCCTGCCTGTAGACACCCATGTTCACAGAATCTCAAATCGCCTTGGATGGGTGAAAACAAAGAGACCCGAAGAGACTGAGAAGGAGTTGAAGAAGGTTTTGAAAAAGGATTTATGGCTTCCTCTGAACCGCATATTCGTCCTGTTTGGCAGAGAGGTTTGTCAACCGAGAGAACCTAAATGTGTTCTCTGTCCCATCAAGAGGTTCTGCAAACAGAAGCAGAAGAGTTGACTTATTCGCGGAGGACGCCGACTCTTATCTCAAGATAAACTTGCTCTCCCTCGCGCCAGAGTTCAATTGTGCAAATTTCTGGGAAGTCCTTCTTACGGAATTTCAATTCAACTCGGTCTTCCACCTTCGACACTTCTTCCCATTTGTAAGGCTCCCAGTCAAGTCGCGGCATCCGCTCCTTGTAAAAGTCGACTGTGTTGTCGAGCCGCGCATCTCCCACAAGCCGCATTCTAGCAACGCGAAAGGAAGGCACAGACGGACAGACATAGGTGAAAGAGTCTCCTTCGAGGTATGTGAAATACCTCTCCGGGAGAGGGATATCGTCAAATTGTGGCTGTTTCTGCTCACTATAGCCTTCAGGCTTGTAATACTCGCCTGGCATACAGCCCCAGAAACAGAGAAACCAAACGATTGCAAAACAGGCTAAAACAAATCTTATCATATCTCCCTCCATTCTAACATCTTCCTAATACATTTCCCGTTCTTCGAGGGCGTAAACGAGACCATTCCTAAAGCCACAATATATATGATAGAAACCGAACTCTTTCTTTATGGCGCGTCTGTCGCTCGGGTTCACAACGAAAAAGTTGACCATATTGAAAGGTCTCTGCCACCTGACGATTCCTTTGAGGAGGTCAACAGCGCAAATGCGCCCTTTTATGTCGAGTATGTAAGCGTTGTGCCGCCCCTGAAGCAGAAACCTCATCCCGTGTCTTAAACGCCATCTCTCTTTGCCTGTCGTCCTATCTATCGCGTAAAATATTTTGCGAACTGTTTTTGAAGTGACGGCGTAAACAGTAGCCACCTTTTTGTCAGGGTCATCAATTGCAACAGGCTGGTCTACTACGGGATATTCACAATCGAATCTCCAAAGGACAGAACCATCGTTGTCGCGCAATGCGTAGACAGAGCCATCCCAGGAGCCGACAAAAAGGCGTGACTGGTAAAAGAAAGGAGGGCTAGTGATCCTGTCAAGTGTTTTCGAGCGCCAGATTTCTTTCCCTGTCGCTGCGTTCAGACAATAGACATAACCGCGCTCATCTGCGAAGAAAAGACCTGGGTCATAACTGAAGCCGCCAGCAGTCAGGTCTCCGTCCGCCGCAAAATCCCAGTCTATGGTTCTGTTGTCCTTCCGCAGTGCAAACAGCCTTCTCCGCCAGTCCGCAACATACGCGTAAGAGTAACTCGCAATAGGAGGAGAAGAGACTCCGAAAGGAAGATGCTTCTCCCACAAAAGTCTTCCGTGCTCGTCATCTATGCAGACAAGCTTGTTGGCAGTTATGAGGTAGAGTTCGGGGGTCAATTTACCCATCGCAAGAATGCGTTTGATAATTAAATCCATCTGGGTTATCTCGTAGCGGTTCAACTCCTCTTCTTCCTCCGCTATACTGCGCACCCCCTCGTAAAGATAGAGATAAGGGGATTGCGAAATAGCCTCCTTCAAGACAACCACCCAAAGGACCTCTCCGTTTTTAGGGTTCATCTTATAAAGGCGGTGGTCCTCCGTCTCAACATAGAGTCCGTGAAGTCTATCCCGCGACCAGATGTAGAACATATTGACCAGTTTTGTGTGAAAGTCCATCTTCCACGCCACCTTGAATCCTATTTCGTCCAGCCATTCAGGTGGGAACTTTGTATCCGCCATTCCTTCCCTGGGCGTTTCCACCCCAGCAGGAGCAGGCATCCCCGCCTCCTCCTGCGAAGAGCGACAACTGAATCCTCCCAAAAGGACTCCCAATAAAATGAATACAAACAGAACTCGCTTCATATCTATTTCTCCTTCCTTATTCTCTTTCCGCCCTGTTGTTCCCTCTTTTCTCCTCCTGTGTAATCAGAGAGGTCTATATTGTGTTTCTTCTCGTAACCTTCCAGTTTTTCGATTCTCGCCAGGTCGTCCTTGATTCTACCGGCCAATTTGAAGACATAAGGACGCCCTTCCAGACGGTCTTTCAAATCCTGCTTGAGGTTGTCCCATTTTCCACCGTATAGTTCGTCTCGGAGCATTATTAGAAGCCTCTCTTCTGGTTTAAGAGAGCGCACAAAACGACTGTGCTCTTCTTCCCCTTTTTTGAGTTCAGGTTTCTCCGCCATAACAAGACCCTAACGCCAACGGTTACCATACCACGAAAAAGACCTTCTGTCAAGCGAAAACTCCACCCTTCATAAATTCTCCACAAACAAGAAGCACCTCCTTTCCGAGATGCCTCATCAATAATAACTGGCATAACAGGTTTGATGTGCAAATTTGTCTGCGAGAGGCTCTCTTTCTTAAACTCTTGATTTTGCTTGACGCTTTTGAGATGGCGGATTAGGATTACTTCGTTTTGGTTATCAAGTGGATTTGTGAGGAGAATTTGTTATGGGACTGGATGACCTCAAAAAGCGGCAGGTGCAGTTAAGCATTGATGAGATGCCGAGGCGTTGGTATAACATCACCCCTGATTTGCCTGAAATGATTCCACCGCCGAAAGACCCTGAAAAAGGTCCTTCCCGCCTGGCAAATCTTCAGAAGATTCTCATCGGAGAATGCTTGAAGCAGGAAATGGCGCAGGAGCGATGGATTGACATCCCTGAAGAAATTCTCGAACTGTTCGTCCGTGCCGGTAGACCCCGACCGTTGTATCGGGCAAAAGCGTTAGAAGAGGCGTTAGGAACACCTGCGAAGATGTATTACAAAGCCGAGTTCTACAGTCCTACAGGCAGCCATAAGGTGAACACAGCACTGGCGCAGGCGTATTACGCCAAAAAGGAAGGATATTCTCGTTTGACAACGGAGACAGGAGCAGGACAATGGGGGACTGCGCTCGCATACGCCGCTGCATTGGTCGGACTCAAATGCACAGTTTATTGGGTACGTTCAGTCTATAACTGGAAGAAGGACCGTCTTGCTT
>JAOAAR010000099.1 GCA_026418755.1 Planctomycetota bacterium | reverse complement strand
CTTGTAATACCGCCTGCTCGCATACCTCCTGTAATTCACCATTATGTAATCTATGTCCTCATCCACCTTCTTCCTTTCATAAATCGTAAAACGCGGCGAGGGATACCCCTCCGCATATATGTTGTTAAACACGCTTGCCAACGCATCTAACACCACCTTCGGACAAATACTCTCCGACGCTATCATTATCAACTTTCTCTCCTGCCTCGCTCTCTCAATCTCCGTAATCCGCCAAATGAAAGGATCAACCTCCTCAAGTCTCTTCTTACCCATCAAATTTTCCATCCTTCTCTCCTTCCTTCCTTTTCATCACATCCGATAATTCTAAACAAAGAGTCAAATTTCAAGCGACAAAAATTTGTTTTGACTCTCTCAACAAAGCCCGTTAACCGCAAGACCAAAATGAAGAGACGATAGGCTACATTTCTCTCAAACCCAAGCCTGCCACGAAAACATTATGTGTTGTCCTCATCGTAGATTCTCCTTCACACGCAGAACAACGCATCAACATCCTGTCACAACGAGTAAAGTACAAAAAGAACATACAGTCAGAAGAGCATATTTTTGCAATATCATCCTCTCTACCTTCCTTCACTGAGTAAGGTGGCTTCGTATAAATATACGGCACAATTGTAAAAATTGTGTAAACAAAATCTCTCTTCATCCCCTCTTTTCGCTTTTTTTAGTTTTTTCTGCTTATGTTGAGTAGCAAAATAATACAAGAGAACTTTATTAGGAGTATGCAAACATGCAGAAGAACAGAGAAAACATCTGGCTTCTTTTGCTGGTGTTTGTCTTCTTAGTCAGTCTATTCTCTTGTTCTTCCGAATACGCTAAAAGTGAGAAAATCAAGCCTTACTTCCAGCCATCTCGTTCGCTTGAGCAGGTCCCCGGAGTCGAGCCGATTATGGCAGGAATAGCCCGTGAAGACGAGAACAGCATTGAGATTATATATAAGATTCCTGGATGTGAATTGAGAACTATAGATGCGACGAGCCAAGCGAAAAGAATCTTCGTCGGAAACGCATATCATTATGACGCAGAGCCCGGCAAACCTGCCATGCCTGTCATTCCCTCTCTCGTTATGCTACCAAAAGGGAGAACGGTTGACGCAGTAAGAGTTTCTTTAGGCGAAAAAGCATCTCTAATGGGCGAGCATTTTATTGAGGTATCGCAGCAACCATATCCAATCTCCTGGACAGGCGACAAATCCGAGACGCAACCTGATAATAACATTTACGGCTCTAACAATCCGTACCCTGAGAAGCCTTATCAGTTCTTAGGCGTGCAGAGGAGACGGGGTGTTGCCTTTGCGCTTGTGAATCTGTTTCCCGTAGTGTACCGCCCTTTAAGCGGCAAGGTCGAGTATTACAAGACTATCTCCTTAAAGATTGTTACACGGCTTGAAAGACCTGATGAATCTTCTCCTTTGAATTATAGACCCGACCCTGTGCGTCCCCTTACAGACAGAGTAGAAAACCCAAACACGCTTGCAACATACGAGAAGAAGCCTTCTAGTGGTATGGTGGGTGGGATTATTCCCGGCGGTTGCAACCCTGCCGAATCCTACCAGTATGTCGTAGTAACGAGCAAAGACATCATCAATGCGAACACAACCCCGAAACTGGAAAACTTCTTATCCTTCAAGCGTTCAAAGGGACTTACAGCAACCGCCGTCGCTATCGAGGACATCTATACTGTTTACTCTGGTATAGACAATGCAGAAAAGTTACGAAACTTCATTATTGATGCCTACAACAACTGGGAGACCGATTATATACTTTTGGGCGGCGATACGAACATCATCCCTTGTAGAAAACTCTGGGGCGAGTCTCTGCGTGACGACCACATACCAAGCGACCTTTATTTTGAATGTCTTGAAGGACCTTACAATTACAACGGCAACAATAGATGGGGAGAAAAAAACGACGGAACAAACGGAAAAGAGATAGATATATTCGCAGATGTATATGTTGGCAGAGCATCAGCAGAAAATGCAACAGAGTTTTCCAATTTTGTCTATAAGACCATCGCATATGAGACTCAACATCAAAGCGACTCTCATCTTCGCACAGCGCTCATGCTCGGAGAGTATCTGGGATTTCAAGGTGACGCCGAATATGCTACAGCCGCTATGGAAGAGATTCGTCTGGGCTGTGGCTCGACAAAAGGGTTCAAGTCTTGCTCGACAGGTAAAGTTGATACTATGTATGAGAGTGACAATGAGACCTGGTATAAAAGCGACCTTTTGAACAAAATCAATGCCAACACATACAGTATCATCAACCATATGGGACACGGACAGCACGACAGCGCAATGAAATTAAAGAATTCTGATGACGCTCTCTTAAAAAACACTAAGTTTTTCTTCGTCAACTCGCAGGCATGTTTTCCGGGCGCATTCGACAGCGATTGTCTTGCTGAGCATCTCACAACAAGCACCCAGAACGGTTGTTTCGCAGTCGTTATGAATTCCAGAGAAGGAATCTTAGACAGAAACGGTACGAATGGTCCCTCGCAACTCTTCCAGAGGTATTTCTGGCACGCGCTTTTCGGTAAAAAAATCTCACAACTTGGAGCAATGCTTGCCGACATGCGTTATGAAAGAAGATGGTCTTTGGTAGGCTGTAACCGTTGGGTCTATTTTGAGATTACGCTTTTTGGTGACCCTGAACTGAAACTCCGTTACACAGAGCCACCGACACCGCCACCGCCTACAGCACCAGTTGCAGCATTTTCAGCATCTCCTTTAACAGGCACCGTTCCTCTGACCGTTCAATTCAAAGATGAGTCGACAGGCAACATCACATCCTGGGCTTGGGACCTCAACAATGACGGAGCATTAGATTCCACAGAAAGAAATCCTGTTCATACCTACACAAGCGCCGGCACATATTCCGTTACCCTTACGGTGACAGGACCAGGAGGAACCAACAAAGCGACTAAACAGAACTATATTGTTGTGAATAACCCACCAGCGCCTGTGGCAGACTTTTCCTTCTCTCCTTCGAGCGGTCTCGTTCCGCTCACTGTTCAGTTCACCGACAATTCAACTGGCAACATCATCTCCTGGGCTTGGGATTTCAACGGAGACGGAAATTCGGATTCGACTGAAAAGAACCCTTCTTATACATATACGAAAGCAGGCGTTTACACAGTCAGTCTTACTGTCACAGGTACCGGTGGAAGTAGCACGAAGACGAAAACGGATTGCATAAGTGTTTATACACCTACACCACCTGTGGCATCCTTTTACGGGACTCCGACGAGTGGAATCGCTCCCCTTGCCGTCCAGTTTGTGGACGAATCAACAGGTACAATAGACTCATGGCAGTGGGACCTAAATGGAGACGGGATTCCTGATACGAACGCGAAGAATCCGATTCATATTTACACTACTCCGGGCGTTTACACGATAACGCTGACCGTATCGGGAGCAGCCGGAAGCAACACCTGTGTAAAACAAGATTACATTAAGGTGGATGCGCCACCTCCACCGGCTGCAGAATTTTCAGCCACTCCTTTAAGCGGCAATGCCCCTCTCACCGTTCAATTCAAAGACGAATCGACAGGTAAAATAGACTCTTGGTTATGGGATTTCGGTGACGGAACAACAAGTTCTCTTCAGAAGCCTTCTCACACATACACTTCAGAAGGAACATACACTGTTACCCTGACTGTCACAAATATGAGTGGCAGTGATACGAAAACGAAGTATAACTATATAACAGTAGTAAAACCACCTGTTAATGAACTGACTGCAGTCAATATTACAGGGACGATTTTGAAAAGTTCGTGGAAGCGCAACTGTGGGTGGAGATTCGTCTGCAAGTCAGACATCACGATAACGAAAGTCATGTTTTATGGAACATACGCTTCAACCGTCACTATCTGGGACGACAATGGTAATCTTCTTGCAAGTGTGAATGTTCAGGGTGGGACCAACTGGCCCGCGACAGAACTTACTACAAAAGTTGCGCTAAAAGCAGGACAGGCTTACAGAATCGCAGTTTATACGCCGACCGACTACTGGTATGCAGAGACTGGCAACTACACTCCGAGTGCAGACATAACAATAACGCACGGTTGCTACGGTGCTTGGGAGTCGACCGGTTTTCCGAGCATCTTGCCCACCTGGGGAATCTTCGGACTGGTCAATTTCAAATATACAAAGTAGCGTGTGATATTACTCGGAATAGAGAGGCTGTCAGCCGACAAGAAAACAACTACAACCTCCTCGATGAAGTTTTATCCTTTCCCCTAATACTCTAAACGCTTCTCAAAGAGAATCTCTCAAAATAGAATCTCTGTTACCTAAAGGTGAAAAATTTAGAAACCCTATCCCTCAAACAAGAGTCTAACAAAGAGGATATTTAGAGGAGAGGAGATGAGGTATAAAGTGGTGGTAGCGGTCATCGTGATTCTGAGTCTGAGTAACTGTTTGTCAGGAGATGAGGAAGAAGGCTTAAATCAGCCGAAGCCTCCTACTTCTACGGTGAAGGAGGCAACCGACGAAGAAATTCTGAAAGAATCTGGAATTGGAACGAGTATAGAGGAGTTATCCCGATTTGTTCTCGGCAATGAGGTAGAAATCAAAAAACTGATTCAGGAGTTACAGAAAGAAGAGTGGGAGGCAAGAGAGAACGCCACAAAGAGGTTAGTTTCCATCGGCATACCATGCCTGCCCTACTTAGAGGAGGAAAACTCATCTGATGTTGAGACAAGGTCTCGCATCAGACGAATCTATGAGCAAATATTGGGGTCAGCCAGTACGCAAGTCTTAAGACCCTATCTTGCCGCAGTCCGCCTCTTGGGAAAATCTGACGATGAGAAAGCGGTAGACACCCTTCTGAGAGTATTTAATTCGCGAATTCACGAAGTCGCGGTAGAGGCAGGAAACGCCTTATTCAAGTTCAGAGAACAGAATAGTGTAGCATTAAAAATCAAGAGCCTCAAAGACGAGATTGAAAGACTTAAAAAGGAGGAAAAGCAGCCAGAACTCGGTCTTGCTGTCGAGAAGTTATTCTCCCTCACAAAAGACGAGAATCTGGAACCTTTAAGACCAAAAGCCCTCTTATATGTGGGGCAAGACGAGAATCTTGTTAGAGAATTACGCAAAATCCCGTTTAATGTTACCATTTCAGAGGAGATTCCCGAAAAACTCGTAAAATACTGCGTGGTGATTGTTGAGCGTTATCCTGCCTGTTATCAGAAGACCGCCGAATATTTGAAAAACTACATCAAAAAAGGTGGCGGAGTCGTTCTCCTGTCAGGCACTCCTTCTTATTTTCCATACGATGCCCCGAACTTCACGATGAGAGGTCACCTTGACCTTTCTTGTATCGAGGAGTGGTTTGGCGCCGCAAGATATGGGAATTCAGGAGGAGAGGCTTTTCTTGCTGTTACATTACCGTTTGGAGAAGACTGGGCTGAAGGTGCTAAAGCAGCCATAATGAGTGGCTCCTCTTGCGCTGCAATCGAGGAAGTCAGTCCAAAGAACACGCAAATAATAGCGAAATGGGCAGATGGTAGAGTCTTTGCGTTCACTCACCGTTATGGAGACGGTAAAGTCTATTACCAATCAGTCGTAAGTGAGGAGCACAAAGTCAGTATTCGTTTGTTCCTCGGTGGCGTCCGCTGGGCAGCGGCGATGAAAGGCTACGAATCTGAATTGCCAAAACCAGAGAATGAGCCACCGACGCCAAAAGAAGGGAAAGAGAAAGAAAAATAAAGACGCAGTGAAGAGTTTCTGATACAGTAACTCTCTGCAAACGACCTCTTGTTATGCTTCCGGTTCCATCTTCATACAACGCACATTCTCTGGCAAGACCGGAACAGAAACATCCTGAGGAGTTTGATGATAAAGGCGCGTTACTCTGAAAGGCAACGAAGCAGTGTGAGAGCAGCGACAGAAGCGGTTTCAATGCGCAGCACAGGAAGCGGCATCGTCACAGCAACGCAGCCATAACTTTTCGCTTCTTCCAACTCGTCCTCCGTAAAATCACCTTCAGGTCCAATTAGATATAGAACGGAAGAGATGTCTCTTTTCTGTCTCAACAGATTCGTTATTCTCTCAGCGCTATGAGGTGTAAAAATCAACGAGAGAGAATACTCCTTCGCTCTCTGGATGATGGCTTCGAACTCCATAGGCTCGCATATTTCAGTCAGGAAATTCACCTCCGACTGTTTTGCCGCGGAGAGCGCAACTTTGCGCAGCCTTCCGAGCCTCAATTTCGCTTTTGTCGCCCGCTCCGGGCTCCTTTCGCAGAACATCGGTACCAGTCTATTAAGTGCGAGTTCTTGACCCATTTGAATCAGTGTATCCAGCCGTTCACCCTTTGGAGGCGAAACAGCCAGTGTTATTTGCGGAGAGAACGGCTTATCCCTTACCACAGGGGTTTCCGCTACAAATCTAATCCCCCTTTTCCCGCGGACTACTCTGACAATTCTGTGGCTTCCGTTGCCATCGAAAACCTCAACTTCCTGTCCATCCTTATCAAGCCGTAGAACTCTGAGATGATGAAACTCTTCTTCATCAAGAAGAACTTCATTAGGCGTAATATCCGCGCAAAAGAATCTATGAAGACCCATCCTTGCTTCCTTCTTCATCTCAACCCGACATCGCAAAATATGCGTTGTGCTTTATGTCCTTTTTCTTCCGCCAGCGGTCTTTCTGCAACCTGCAACTGTCACTTTTACGGCTGATACTCATATGCACCCATATCAACAATACCTTTTGCTATGCGCGGATTATTATCAAGGTCCTTTTCCCAAGAAATGAACGAATTATTCCCTTCATCTATACACGGTGAAATATCTTTCAGATGAAAATCTCCACCTCCTCCTTTACCTGGCAGACCCAGAGTAACAAACTGCGGATAGTTTGGACTAACTCCAGGGTCAGCAGAAATACAATCAGCATCAGGTATAAAACTCCCTGGACCCCCATTCTGGTTGGTACCGGTAGCAAAGCAAGTAGAAAACAGTTTAACCTGAGAGCCTGTAAAAGATGCTACCTGACGCCATAAATTACTTGCATGGTTGCCCCAGAGTATACAATTGTAGAAACTTATCTTTGATGTACCGCTTGCATTGTAGTTATAGACCGCCCCACCGTTCTAGTCACAACGATTATTCGCTATCGTGCAGTTGTAGAAC
>JAOAAR010000098.1 GCA_026418755.1 Planctomycetota bacterium | reverse complement strand
ACAAAAACCCTGGAAACAAAGAAGCAGAAGAGAAGTTCAAACAAATCTCTGAAGCGTATGAAGTTTTAAGCGACCCCGAGAAACGAAAGATATACGACAGTCGTGGATTCGATGGACTACACGACATTGGATTTGAAGGATTCCACACAAGCGAAGAAATCTACGAGCATTTCGGGGACATATTCTCAGACCTGTTCGGAGAACAGTTCTGGCAGGGGCGCAGAACCCGACCTGTTCAGGGACGCGACATAGTAGTTGAGGCAAGCATTCCGTTTCTCGACGCTGCATTAGGAACGGAGCGCCAAATGAGTGTGCAACTGCCTTCCTCCTGTCCTACCTGCAACGGCACGGGCTCAAGCACCCCTGTAAACACCTGTCCCACCTGCGGAGGCTCGGGCAGACTCACCCAGAAACAGAAAAAGTTTGGAGGTTTTTTCACGCTCTCATCCGCCTGCCCTGATTGCAAAGGAACAGGTTATTCCGGAACACTATGTTCCACCTGTGGAGGCTCGGGCAAGGTCTCCTCTACAAAAACCATCAATCTCCGCATTCCTGCCGGAGTCGAAGAAGGTAGAAAATTGAGGCTTAAAGGGCTTGGTGAACCAGGCGAACGTGGCGCACCACCAGGTGACCTTTACATCATTATCCGTATAGAACCCCATCCATACTTCAGACGCGAAGAACTGAACATTATATCGGACATCGAAGTTCCATTCACCATAGCGGCACTCGGCGGCGAAGTGAACATCACCACAATCCACGGAAATGCTAAACTCCGAATTCCTCCTGGAATCTCCCCTAATCAGATTTTACGAATGCGCAAGCAGGGGATAAGAACAAAAGACGGAGCAGAAGGTGACCATCTAATCAAAGTGAACATAACCGTTCCAAAATCGCTCTCCCCTGAACAGCGTCAAATCCTCGAAAGACTCCACAAAGAACTATACGGTTGAGATAGACACAGGGCTTTAATATGAAGCGCATTGAAACGCTCATAAAGAAACATCAAAAACTCCGAGAGAGAGGCATCAACTTAATAGCGTCGGAGAACTACTTATCGCTTAGAGCCCGAAAAGCGCTGGCGAGCGACCTTGCCGGCAGATACCATTCCGACTATTATAGCGGTTCGAAATATGCCCGCGAAATCATCGAGACAACAGAAACTCTCACAAAAAAACTGTTCAGAGCAAAGTATGCTATTATAACCCCCCTGTCCGGCAACCTATGTGACCTCGCCGTTCTGTTCGCACTCACCCAGCCAAACGATAAAGTCGCGATGTTACCGTTTTCTGTCGGTGGCTACCCATTAGGAATCGAACTTTTCCACCGCCAACGAATGAACCTTCCGGTTGATGAACAGACTCTCACTCCTGATGCCAAATCCGCCCGCCGTCTTTACCGCAAACACAATGTTAAACTGACCATTCTCGGCTCATCTTTCATCCTCTTCCCACACCCTGTAAAAGAATTTCTCCAGATACTCAAAAACACGCATTCTGAAGGATGCTGCGTCTACGACGGTTCTCATATTCTTGGACTGCTTGCTTGTGGTGAGTTTCAAGACCCTTTAAGAGAAGGCGCTGAAATTCTCTTCGGCTCCACCCATAAAAGTTTCTATGGACCTCAAGGCGGAATCGTTCTTACCAACTCCAAAAACCATTACACCGCTCTCAAAACTTATCTCGAACTTGACTTAAAAACAGGCATCGGGCTAATCGACAACATACACTTGAACCGCATAGCCGCTCTGGGGATAGCGATAGAAGAGATGTTAAAAGATCGTTCTTACGGCAGGCGAGTCATACAGAATGCTCAAACACTTGCCCATGCACTCGATAACTTCGGAGTTCCTGTCAAGTTCCGTAAGCATGGTTATACTCGTTCTCACCAAATCCTCCTGGATTTGCCACCAAAACGCGCCAAACACTTCTGCAACGAACTTGAGAAGGTAGGAATCTTCATTGACATCGGCGGGCGCCTGGGCACTGCAGAAATCACCCATCGCGGAATCGAACCATCTTTACTCGTCCACCTTGCCGAACTCATAACCGATGTGTTTAAAAATGGCGTCCGCAACAGCATCAGAGAAAAAGTCCTCCGCTTGATAACAACTATAAGCCATGTTTGATTTCTCTCCTTTTTGAAAAGAAAATGGGCATACAAGTGTATAATTAGATAGAAAGCGATAAGGGGGCTATTTTATGAAAAGAGCGATGATGGTTGTCATGGTTTTTTTTGCCATCTTCTCTTCTCTTGCTATAGCGGATGATGTGACGCGTTACTGGAACGAATACAATTCCGCCTTGAGGCAGAAGGATTACCCTGCAGCGGCGGAAGCGTTGAGGAAGATGGCTAAGACGGAGACAACGACAGCAGCAGACAAAATTTTAAGTGTGGTGAAAGACGAAAAACTCCCACAGGAGGTATATGAGGGCGCGATTGAAGCGCTCGGGCTCTTCACATCAAAGGATGTTCTTGCTTATCTTGCAAAAAAGGGGAGTTCTTCTGATACGAAGTTGAAAGTTTCACTGGCGAAATCGCTTGCAAAATCTCCCTCTGAAGAAGTCTTCCAGTTGCTTGTTTCGTATCTTTCAGACAAGGAGAGCGCCGTAGTTCGCGAGGCGATTGAAGCGCTGCGAGTAAGAGGAGACCCCCGTGCTGTTGACGGCTTAATAGAGTTGGTTGCGAGAGAGGAGAAGACGAAAGGGCTGGAATGGGAAGCGGCGCAATATGCGCTCCGAGAGTTGACATGTTGCGACAAGGAATTGGTAGATGCGATTGACTGGCGGAACTGGTGGAACTATCGAGAGAAAAAGCCGCTCGAAAAGAAGAAACCTCCCGTTAAAAGCGAAAGTGTAACCGCCATAGAGAAAAAACTGAGAGAGACGACGGTAAGCGTTGCGATGAAGGAGAAGCCACTTAAAGAGATTGTTGATTTTCTGAAGAACGCAAGCGGCATAAACATTGTGATTGAAAAAGAGATAGATTCTGAAAAGCGGATGACACTTGAAATCGCTAACGCCCCCGTCGAAGAAGCGTTAAGGCTTTTAGTAGAACAGGCAGATATGGATTTTGAAGTGAGAGAAGACGGAGTCTATATTGTGAAGACAAAAGCGTCCCTGGCTCAGCAGTCTGATAAGGCGTTAGAAAAATTCAGGACAGAGTTACCCTCTTTTTTCGGGAAAGAGATTGTTTCAAAGCGGCTAGTCTTTGTGTTAGATGTTTCAGGGAGTATGATAGAGGGTAATCCGCCGAGGATAGAACGCGTCCAGAAAGAGTTAAAGAATGTGATTGAGAGGCTCTCGGGCGAGGCGATGTTCAACATCATAGCGTTCAACAGCAGGGTTATTGTTTGGAACCAGAAGATGCAGAAAGCAACCAAAGAGGCAAAAGAAGCGGCGAAGAAGTTTGTGGATTCGTTCAAAGCGGAGGCCCAGACTCACACAGATGAAGCGTTAAAAGCCGCTTTCTCCGTTCCCGACATAGACTCAATTTATCTTCTCTCAGACGGAGCGCCTTACAGATCGGAGCATGGGCTGACTCTTTCTATCTCTTTCATTGAAGGTATAATAGAATGGGTCGCAAAGAACAACCGTTTCAGAAGAATCAGAATCCACACATTCGGTTTTGAAGAGATGTCAAAAGAGGCAGAAATCTGCGTCAATTTTCTGAAACGCCTTGCAAAAGATTCGGGAGGAACCTTTACCAACATAAAATAATAAGGAGGGTGGTTTTGAATAAAATGGATGGCTTAGACTCGCGCAATATTTGGGTTTCTTACTGTAAGGATAGAGAAGTATAAAGGATTATGTTATAATAATTATAAAGAGGAAAATATTTCTAGGAGGGTGCAAGATGAGATGGCTGATTAGCCTTTTTATGGTTGGGTTCTGCGGTTTTCTTATCGCAGGGATGTCGGAAGAAGAGTTCAAACAGGCGGAAAAAGAGATGAACAGCGCCATAAGTGAGAAGAGAACAAGTGTGGCAAAAGACTTGATTGCGAAGATTGCTTCCGACGACAGCGGTCGTGCGGTGCAAGCTTTAGTCACCGCTTTCAAGAAGGGTATCTCGGACTTCGACATTGTGACCGCAATCAGAGACGGTCTATTACGGATGACATCGAAGAGTGCGAAAGATGCAATGTTCGCGCAGTTAAAAGGCGGAGATGAGAAAGTGAAGGTGATGATATTAGATGCTTTAAGCGGAATGAGTGGGAGTGATGTTACGCAAGCGATAATCGGAGCACTAAGGGATTCAAGCGAAATAGTGGCCGTATCTGCAGCAAGGGCTTTGGGAAACCGTTCAGAGCGAGAATCAATAGAGCCCTTAATTGATGAGTTAGAGAAGGCAGAAAAGGCGAAACGCACTCGAATCCAGTATGAAATCAACATCGCCCTCGAGAAGATAACTGGCAAGAGCGGGTTGGAAGCATCCATTGACTGGCGCAACTGGTGGAGCACGCACAAGGACAAGCCGTTAGGCGGCAAACAGGAAGAAATTCCTTTCACGCCAAACCCTCTTGAAAGAAAGAAATTGGAAACAACAAGTTTCTTCGGAATCGAGATTCGCTCAAAAAGGGTCATTTTCATCATAGATGTTTCAGGCTCAATGATTGTAGCAGACCCACCGCCTGAAAACTGGAGAGAAGAGACTGAAAAGAAACTGCGCACAACAGTAGTCGATGAGAAAGAGCGTGAGAAGAGAATGAAAGAAGCAGAAGAGCAGATGAAGAAATGGGAGGAGGAGCGAAAACGGATTTATCGTGTCAAGAAAGAATTGATTAAGACAATCAAGACTTTAAGCAAGGATGTGAAGTTCAATATAATCGCATTCAGCGACAATATCCAGTGTTGGAAAAAATCGCTTACAGAGGCGACTGAAGCGAATCGAAACAATGCGATTGCTTGGGTGGAGAAACTGCAAGCAGACGGACTAACCTGGACAGATGTGGCGATTGAAGAGGCGTTCAAGGACAAAGAGGTGGACACAATTGTACTTCTTACAGATGGTGCTCCAACACATGCAGGAGGCGAAGCAAAACCTGAGTGGGACGGACATCAGGATTCTCGTGCGCTCATTGCCCATATTCTGGAATGGGTCAGAAAAGAAAACCTGTTCAGAAAAATAACTATTCACACTCTTGGATTCATAAGCGCCAATTTTGAGTTTCTCAAGAAACTGTCCGCCGAGAACAACGGCAAGTTTGAAGAAATAAAGTGATTCGAAAACTGTTAAGGAGGGCTTTATGACAGGGTTTGAAATTTTTCTTCTAATTGTCGCACTCATCGAATTTGTAATTGTGATGTATCTGTACGCTGCTGTAAGCAAATTACGCGAGTCCCATAAGGTGGTTTCCGAGATGGCGCTTGATGATGCGGATGCATTCATAGCATCTCTCGGGCGGGCAAAAGAGCAGGAAGACCCCAAGGATACGCATCTCATTATTGAAGAGGCAGAACGGTATCTTACAAGTTACAGGGAGACTCTTAAAAAGCATTACGAGCGGTATAGTTCGGAACTCACCTTGAAGGATGTGCTGCCTTTTCTGAAAAAGAAGAAGGGGGTGGTAACTACCGTAAGCGTGGAGAAAGCAGTTTCGCGGATACCGAAGGCTGTGAAGAAGACCCCTATAGAAGCACCGAAAGAAAAAGAAGAAGCGGCTAGAGAAGAAGGAAAAGAAGTGGTAGAAGAAGTTGTCTTTTCTCCCGAGAAGAGCGAAGCGCCCACTGAACGGGCTGACAAATTGAGCGAGAAAGAGGCAGACGCCATTGTGCGCGAGGCTTTGAAGGAAGCAGGAGTTGAGAAATCCGAAACAGGAACAACAGTTGAGACAGAAAAGAGCGAGAAGAAGATTGTATTAAAGAAGCCTCAGAAGAAGATTGTTATAAAAGAATCGAAAGAAACAAATAAGAAGAGTGATGAAAAGAAAGAGGGAGAGAATGACCTGCTACCTCCGCCTGATTAACATAATTCTCATTCTCCTTTCTTTTTCCTCTTGCAGGTCTGCGTCACCAGAGCGCCCTGCAGAGACGTCTATCCACCCCGTAGAGCAAGAGACCATTTCGCCGAGAAAAACTAATTCTACTGAATCCCCGCCCCCAACACGGCCAAAACTCTCCCTGCTGCGTAAGAGAACTCTTTCGTCCGAACCTCTCGATTCGTTTCTCGTTGACCGACAGAACCAGATTCTTCTGATTGCTTCGGGGGACTCGGTCAAATTCTTCAAATTGGCGGAAGGGTTTCCTTATCTGTCCGAGAAAAGACTCCATCTGGAAGGTAGAAGAATCACATCTCTTGGAATGGACAAGCATCATCTGTTCCTCGGATTGAGCGACTCGACTCTTCTTGTCTCCGCCAAGGAAGAAGAGCGCTCCTTCCCTGTCCTCGGATTCTACAGGCGAATAAACTCCATTCTTCCCCTGGACGAGAACACTCTTTTGGTCGCCGACTGTGCCTCCGCTAAGACAGTGGATTTGAGCAGCCGAAGAATCACCTCGGAATACAAGAGTTTCTCATACGACATTTGCCCGCTTTTGCTGTTAGATAATGACCACTTCATCACAGGAACAGGCTCAGGAAGAATCGATGTCTGGAGCAGGACAAACACAATTAAGCCGCTTTCTTCAATCAAGCAACACGACGGCGAGGTGATTCACCTGGAGAGAGACGGAAATACCATTTTTACTTTCTCCCGCGACGGCTCAGTCGGAGTCTGGAACAACAACTTCGAGAAGGTCCTGTTTTTCATAGCCCGTTCTTCGCCGATTCTAAGCGGTGCTCTTACCCCGGACGGCTCCCGAATACTAGTCATCTACGAAGACCACTATATTGCGCTATTTTCCCACAAAGAGCGCAAAATCCTCTTATGCGAAGAAATCAATGTCAAAAGACCAAAGTCTCTCATTACACTGGACGAAAACAATTTCGCCGTCCTTTCAGAAGACGGCACCGCCTCCATCTTCACCATAAAAGAAGAGTAAAAGATTTTGAAAACGCCTTTCTCCGCTGTCAAGAAAACCTCCTCTTGAAGACTCTGTAGCAGTTGTAAAATTAAGAAAGTTTCGCACCCAATTTCTTCAGAAGCAGTGAAAGGACATCTTTAAGGGTAATTTCGGAAGTCTCCTTCAACTCATATGTGACTCGCACTGAAGGAAAATCCATCTTCAAAACACGGCGTAAATCA
>JAOAAR010000097.1 GCA_026418755.1 Planctomycetota bacterium | reverse complement strand
CTGTAGCATACTGTAAGTGGNCGGGGAAACGGCTGCCTACAGAAGCGGAATGGGAGAAAGCGGTTCGCGGCACAGACGGACGCAAATACCCGTGGGGCAATTCTTCTCCAACAGAGACTCTCACAAACTTCAATCGTAAGTTCGGAGGAACCACAATGGTAGGTTCCTTCCCCGCAGGCGCCTCTCCTTTCGGCATCCTGGACGGTGCAGGAAATGTCTGGCAGTGGGTCCAAGATTATTACCAGAAAGATTTCTACAAAACAACTGAACATAAAATGAACCCTGTGTGCAATCGCAAAAGCGAAGAGCGCGTTATACGCGGTGGCTCTTGGATTGACGATAGCGATGATTTGCGCTGCGCCAACCGCTCCTCCCTCCGCGCAGGAGAGAAACTTCCAACCGTGGGGTTCAGAGTTGCAATGGATGTTGAAGAATAGAGGAGATTGTTGATATGGTGAACAAGAAAAAATCAAATGTGGTCACTCTGGGTCTTGTGGGTGGAATAGGCAGTGGAAAAAGCGCAATCAGCCGCATCTTCGCTGAACTGGGCGCCGAGGTCATCTCCGCTGATGACATCACAAGAAGACTCCTTAACGAACCACGAATCAAAGAGAAACTGGTCGCAGAGTTCGGAGAAGCCATCCTCGAAAACGGCTCTATCTCTCGAAAGAGGCTCTCCGACATCGCATTCGAATCAAAGACGAACCTGAACGCCTTGAACTCTATCCTCCATCCGCGAATCTCTATGCGCATAAAGCGCCAACTCTCCGCCATCGAATCCGAAGCCAGCGAAAACCAAGAGATCGGAAATGAAGCAACCTCTCAACCCCAACGCAAACTCGTCATTATTGACGCCCCGCTTCTCCTCGAAACAGACTCCGCCTCACTATCGCAGTATATCCTTTTTGTTGACGCAACCGAAGAGAAACGACTTGAGCGAGTGAAAAATCGCGGCTGGGATGCCAACGAACTGAAACGCAGAGAAGCATTCCAACTTCCTCTGGAGCAGAAGAAAGCGCTCAGTGATTTTATCATCGAAAACAACGGAGATATCGAAAAGACTAAAGAGGAAGTGAAACGGGTTTATCTTCAACTCATCTCAGGCTACAATGAGCCACCAAAACGCTACTCCGTCAAATCCGTCTTGCCCCAGGAGGAGCAAGAACAACAGAAATACGAAGAAATCAAACAGCGCGAAGAGACACATCTCTCTCAACTTCAAAACAAGACAGTAAAAGAACTCTATCAAGAAGCGCAAGCACTCGGTATAAGTGATGTCTCAGGACTTAAAAAACAGGAACTCATTTTCCGAATCCTCCGTGAAAAAGTGAAACAAGACGGCCTGATGTACGGCGAAGGAATCCTTGAAGTTATGGAAGAGGGCTACGGTTTCCTGCGCTCGCAGAGTTACAACTACCTCCCCGGTCCCGACGACATCTATGTCTCTCCTTCTCAAATCCGTCGCTTTGGCCTCCGCACCGGAGTCTTCATTGCAGGTCAGATAAGACCGCCAAAGAACGGTGAGCGCTATTTTGCGATGCTCCGCATCGAAGCGATTAACAACGAAGAGCCGAGCAAGTATATGTCGATAGTACGGTTTGAAGACTTAACCCCTCTATTCCCCAACTCCCGTTTCCGCCTTGAAACCGACAAGGATGAACTGAGTACGCGCATTCTGGATATAATCGCTCCCATCGGAAAAGGACAGCGCGGAATCATCGTCTCTCCACCCAGAGCAGGAAAAACAGTCCTTCTCCAAAAGATAGCAAACGCGATTCGCAAAAGTTATCCCGAAGTTTATCTCATCGTCCTTCTCATTGATGAGCGACCCGAAGAGGTTACGATGATGCAGCGTTCTGTTGACGCTGAAGTCGTCTTCTCCACTTTCGATGAGCCCCCTTCCCGCCATATTCATGTCTCAAATATGGTTCTCGAAAAGGCAAAGAGTATGGTCGAATACGGCAAAGATGTCGTCATCCTTCTCGATTCACTCACACGCTTCTGCCGTGCACATAACGCTGAGGCGCCTCACTCAGGCAGAATCCTTACCGGCGGCATAGATGCCACAGCGTTGCGCGGACCGAAACGATTCTTCGGCGCCGCAAGAAACATCGAAGAAGGCGGCTCACTCACAATCATCGCTACCGCTCTTATCGAGACCGGCTCAAAAATGGACGATGTTATCTTCGAAGAGTTCAAAGGAACAGGCAATATGGAAATCTACCTCGATAGAAGACTCTCAGACAGACGAATCTATCCTGCCATTGACATCATCCGCTCAGGTACGCGCCGCGAAGAGTTGCTCTTCCATCCAGAAGAACTGAAGAGAGTCTGGCTTCTCCGCCGCGTCTTAAACGAGATTCAGAACCCTGTCGAAGCAATGGAGATGATTATCGCTAAGATGAGGAAAACAGCCTCAAACGCTGAATTTCTAATGGATTTCTCATACACTTAACAACTCTTTTACTTAAATCAAACAAGTGAATAATGGACAACAAATGGGAAGATTGGCATAATGAACTGTAATGCTTAAAGTGGTTTTGAGGGAGAAAAAATGAGGAGGTTCAGGTTTCTTGTTGTGGTGTCTGTAGGGGTTGCCCTGCTTGGTGAGGTGTTTGCAGAAACATTCGAGTATAACGGCAAACAGAGAAGTTATGTTGTGGCGGCGCCCTCTTCCACCGAAAAACCGTTAGGAGTCTTCATCCTTCTCCATCCAAATGGCGGCAACGGCGGCACTCTTATCGGCGCATGGTCGAAGATTGTTTTCTCCGACGGAGTGATGTGCGTGGGACCCAATTCACTCAACCCCCAAAACGCCTGGCGCGACGAGGAGAACGAAGGAATAGGTTTCATTAAAGCATTGCTCGACGATGTTTCCAAGCGCCACAAAATAGACCGAAAAAGAATTTACATCGGCGGTTATTCGGCAGGCGCATGTCATGCGGTAAGAATTGGACTACCAAACAGCGATTATTTTGCAGGAATAATCACCTATGCAGGCGCAAGCGGCCCCGCTCTTGGACCACGCAAAATCCCCGTCGCCCTCATCCACGGCGACAAAGATAATAATGTGAGTGTCGATTCCTCTCGCAAATGTTATGAGATGCTGAAGAACGCTGGTTGGCCTGTCTGGTATAAAGAGATTCCCGGACAAGGTCACGGCTATGTCTCGACTTACAACGAAGAAGCGTGGAAGTTTGTGAAATCGAATCCGCCCCAAGACCCGCCAGAAGTAATTTTCAAGGAGAAGATGGAAGAAGCGAAATCTGCACTCGAAAAAGGACAGTATTCGAAGGCATACGAAGCGTATAAAGCGGCTCTCGCAACAGGTGTGAAGAAAGAGGAGGCAGAAGAAGGTTTGAAAAAAATTGAGGAGATGGGTGAGAAGGAGATTCAAGAGGCGCTCAAAGATGCTGATAAGAACCCTGCGACCGCTAAAAACAGATTGAACAAGATAAAAGCAAAATTCAAAGGGACACCTGTCGCCGATAAAGCACAGAATGAGATTGAAAAACTTTCGCCAGTAAAGACTGAAAAACCTGCCGGAGAGATGCAGAAAGAAGGAGAGAAAAACTCTCCATCGAAGAGCGAAGCGACGGCAGATGAGTTGATGGAAAAAGCCGAAAGACTGCTTCGCGAAGGAAATGCAGACGCTGCAAAACAATGCCTTGAAAGACTGCTCGAAGAACATCCTGACTCGCCTCTGGTCGAAAAGGCTAAGAGGATGCTCTCAGAACTCCAAAAAGAAGAGTGAATAAGGTCACAAGGGGGAAGAAGCCTTACGCAGAGCAACCATCAAAGCAAAAATGTCAGCGGAACGGATTCCAGGAATGCGCGAGGCTTGGGCAAGGTTTTGCGGTCTCACCCGTGACAGTTTCTCCCGCGCCTCGTAACTGATTGTCTTCACCGCAAAAAAGTCAAACTCCCGCGGTATCAGTTTCTTCTCGAGTTCGGAGAGTTTTTCTGCATCAGACTTCTGCCTGTTGATGTAACCTTCATATTTCACATCAATCTCGACTTGCTGGCGCACATCCTCCGAAAACTCAAGAAGTGACTCGTCTCGCTCTCCTAAACTCTTAAGAGTCACATCAGGACGGCGGAGCAGTTGAGAGAACGAGTTTGCACCCTCCTTTTTCTCTTCAAGTATCTTCCGAAGCCGCTTGATGGAGTCCTCTTTCTCGAAGAGCCTTCTGTAACGCTCTTCGCTCGCAAGCCCTATACGATACCCAAGCGGAGTGAGCCGCCTGTCTGCATTGTCTGAGCGGAGAATAAGCCGATACTCCGCCCTCGATGTGAACATACGATACGGCTCATCCACCCCTTTCGTCACCAAATCGTCAATCAGAACTCCGATGTATGATTCAGAGCGGGAAAGAACAAGAGGAGAAACCCCTTTCAGTTTGAGCGCAGCGTTGATTCCAGCCATAAGCCCCTGCGCCGCTGCCTCCTCGTACCCTGTCGTCCCATTCACCTGCCCCGCAAAATATAAACCTCCCAAGAGCTTCGTCTCAAGCGTCGCCTTGAGTTGCTCGGGTGGGAAAAAATCATACTCCACCGCATAACCGTAGCGAGTTATCCGCACATTCTCAAACCCGGGAAGCGAACGAACCATCTCCTCCTGCACCTCCGCAGGAAGAGAGTTCGAGATTCCATTCAGATAAAATTCCTTTGTGTTAAGCCCCTCCGGCTCAATAAAAATCTGATGCCGCTCCTTATCCGCAAACTTCACCACTTTGTCCTCTACAGACGGACAATACCTCACACCTTTCGCTTTTATGTGACCCCCGTACATCGCTGAACGGTGGAGATTCTTCCTGATTATTTCATGCGTCCTCGGAGTCGTGTAGGTGATGTAACATGGGACTTGAGACCGCTCAATCCGCTCGGTGAGAAACGAGAACGGTACGATTTCATCGTCTCCATACTGCGGCTTGAGAACAGAAAAATCAAGAGTCGTTCCATCTACCCTCGGAGGAGTCCCCGTCTTGAACCGCATAGTCTTAAATCCGGCCCTCTGCAGCGAAAGAGAAAGATTCTCGGAAGAGTTCTCCCCTGCCCTGCCTCCCGGATACGACCTGTCTCCGATGAAAATCTTTCCTCGTAAAAAGGTACCGCTCGTAAGAATCACCACTTTTGCTGAAAGAGATACCCCTTCACGCAGTACCACTCCCGACACACTCCCATTGAGCGCTGTAACCTCTTCTACCATCCCCTGAATCAGATGCAGATTCTTCTGGTTCTGAAGCGTACGGAGCATAGCGGTTCTGTATAGGCTACGGTCGCATTGTGCGCGTGGCGAACGAACCGCCACCCCTTTCCTTGTGTTGAGCATCCGAAATTGAATTAGCGCTTCGTCCGTTATAAGCGCCATCTGCCCACCCAGCGCGTCAATCTCTCGAACCAACTGCCCCTTTCCAATTCCTCCGATAGCAGGATTACAGGACATAAGCGCAACTGTGTCGTAAGAAACAGTCACGAGAGCGGTTGAGAACCCCAAGCGCGCCGCTGCTAGCGCCGCCTCACAACCAGCATGCCCCGCTCCAACCACTATTACATCGTAGTCGCGCATCCCCTCAAACCCGAGAATTTACCCTTGCCCATAAGAAACATAAGCGGCAAAGAAGAGTGTCTTTTCTCAGGAAGCAGGTGGGAATATGAGCGAGAAAACAGTTCCTCTCCCAACTCTGCTTCTCGCTAATATTCTGCCTCCGTTCGATTTGACCACTTGAAAAACGGTGTAAAGCCCCAATCCTGAGCCACCCACTTTGGTGGTGAAGAAAGGCTCATAAAGCCGCTTTATGTTTTCAGGAGAGATGCCACAACCAGTGTCTGCAACAATAATCTGCGCATCACCATTGTAGTAGTTTTTGACACGAAGCCGAATCCTTCCGTTGTTGTCAGTCGCCTCCACAGCGTTCATAATCAGATTCAGAACAGCCTGCTGTACCTGCGCCCGGTCAACATTGACTCTCACATCGTTCGAAAACTCTCGTAAAACCGTCAAATTCTTCCTCCGAATCTCATAGACGACAAGGGAAAGAGATTCCTCAACGAGAGATGCGGCAGAAATAACAGCCAGTTTTGGCGGATGAGGTTTCGCGTAGTCCAGAAGTTTGAACACCTGGTCCTTTGTCCGTCCAAGTGCAGAAAGGAGTCTTTTAAGAAACTCCTCATCAACAGGCTTGCCCGCCTCTAACTCTTGAGCAAGCCCATAAGCGGCGGAAAGAGGATTCTTTATCTCGTGGGCGATACCAGCAAGGAGACGCTGAATAATAGTCATCCTCTCATTCTCAATCAGCCTCTTCTGCATCGCCTGGAGTTCAGTAATACGGTTTGAGAGTTCCTCGTAGAGACGAAATAATTCAATCCCCATAGCAAAAATAGAACTGATTGCCACCAGTATCTCATCCTGCAATTCGTTCAACTGGACTTTATTCTGTGAGCAAAGGGCGATAAAACCAGAAACTCTCTTTTGCATCGCAAGAGGAACAAGAAGAATGGTTCCTCCTGCACAATGCTCCTTGGCGAATTCCGGAATTTCTTTCACCTCCGTTATGGAGGCCCCCCGTATCTCCTTTGTGAACTCGGCAGGGGCGATATAAGGTGGCTCAATAGGCGCTCTATACACCTGTAAAGTATAGTTCTCCTTTTCTTTCAGATAGACCGCGGAGAAGAGTTCTCCAACATTCAGAGTGTCAATCATAATATCCATAGCAAAGCGGAGCAGAGTCTCTTTATCGAGATTTGAGCAAGCCATATGAATCGCACTCGATATGGCGGAGATGTAGTTTAAAGTTCCAAGGAACCTTTCAGTGCGAGTCTTCATTCAATTCTCCCTCTTCTTAGGAGGAAGCGGTCTTATGTAAGAGAAGAGCAGTTTTGTCTCTTTCTGCTCTTTCTTGAGGATTCCAATCTCTGAGAGACGCTCCAGTTCGACAAGAAGCACTTTTTCAGGAAGCCCTGTCTTCGCCGCCAAGCCACTGGCTGTATCAATAGTGTACGGATTGGCGGAGAAAAAACGGAGAAGTTCAAGCCGCACTTCAAGAGAAGACTCGCTCATCTTCGCTCCTTCATAGGAATCGTAAAATGAGTATACTATATGATTGACAAAGATTCCAGAAAAATATGTTAAGCGAAGAGGAATCATAAAACTCCTTTACAGGGGAAGACCAATTCCACTTTGGCAGAATGGTTTAGAAC
>JAOAAR010000096.1 GCA_026418755.1 Planctomycetota bacterium | reverse complement strand
CCTTGAAAGCGAATGAAAACCGATGTAACATAGTATATACTGATAAGAGATAAAGGAGAAGAAAGAATGCGGTATGTAATCACTTTTCTGTCCGCCTTGCTGATGCTTACCTCCCTAACCGCTGCGGACGAGAACGAAATTATAAGACGATATAAAAAAGAATTGACCAACCCCTCAGACGGAAACCCAACTGTGGCTGACCAGATGCGGGCAACAATCATCTGGGAACTCCGCCAATTCAAAACAAAAACATCTATAGACGCCTTATCGGATGCCTTCAAAAACGACCCCTCCCAAGATGTGCGCATCTACGCCCTTTTCGCCTTGTCTGAAATCGGCACCTATGAATCGTTCTGCGCACTCCTTGAAGCCCTTCTCTATGAAGAGACCGCCCCCCCTCTAAAGCGACGCGGCCCCACCTATTCCGCACCCAACAACGAAAAATACCCTTTCATCCCAGATGCCGTCTTCGGCGCACTAAACCATTCAGGCAATGAAAAACTGCGCGCCCCCCTCAAAAGACTCCTCGAAGACAAAACAAAAAGAACCCTCATCCCCACCGCATTGAAAGTAGCAACAGAATTCAGAATAACAGACCTCGACCCCTCCCTCTCCTCACTCTTGAAAGAAAAAGAGAATAGAAAATTCCTCGTGGATATCCTCCGATGCATCTACTCCGTAGGCAAAGAAAAATCCCTCTTCAAAGAAGCAGTAGCCACAGGTCTCGAAGAGAAAGAGTCTCCCCCACGCGTGCTCGCCGCCACTATCCTGCGCCGCTTGAGCCCAGAAGACGGCGCCCTTGAATACGCAAAAAAACTACTCTCCGACAAGAACTGGCAGGTACGCTCCGCCCTCATAGAAACCCTCTCCTTCTTAAAACACAAAGAAAGCATCGACATCCTTATAAGCGCAATGCCAAAAGAGGAAGGAAGACTTAAAGCAGACATCGCAATGAGCCTGCGAAAACTTACAGGCAAATGGTTCGCAGACGATGAACAGAGTTGGACAGACTGGTGGAAAATAGCGCGGGAAGACTTCGTCTTCCCCGAAAAAGTGAGCGATGAAGAAGAACCTGCCCAACAAACCCCCAGAAAAAATTATAGAACAGAACCCGCAAAATACTACGGAATGGAAATCCTCTCCTACCGAGTCTGCTTCCTGATTGATATATCAGGCTCTATGGAAGAAGCAGCAGAACTCGAAATCGAAGGAAAACTCTACAAAGGTACCAAATTAGATATCGCTAAAGGTGAATTGGCACGCTGCCTCGACAAACTGACCCAAAAAGTTAAGTTCAACATCATCACCTTCCATACCGAATTCTCCCTCCTACAACCAAAACTAATCAAAGCAAGCGATGAAGCCAAAAAAGCATCCCTCAACTTCGTCTCCAAACTCTCCCCCCAAATGGACACAAACATCTACGATGCCCTCGAAGCCGCCCTCTCAGACCCAGAAGTAGACACCGTATACCTCCTCTCAGATGGACTCCCCAACACAGGCAAAATCCACACACCCGAAGGAATCTTACGAAAAATCCGCGAAGTGAACGCTACCCGCAGAGTGGTCATAAACACCATCGCATTCGGAAAAGACGCAGGAATAGACTTCTTGAAAAAACTCGCCGCAGAAAACAGAGGCAAATTCATAGATATGTCAGGAAAAAAATAAAATGAGAAGAATAGCGTTCGCGAATCAAAAAGGTGGAGTAGGCAAAACCACCTGCTGCGTCAACCTCGCAGCAGCACTCGCAGCAGTAGGAAAACACATCCTCCTCATAGACTCAGACCCCCAAGCAAACGCCTCAATCCACCTCGGCGTAGATGTCAATACTCTCAAAAACTCCCTCTACGATGTCCTCGTAGCAGGAATCCCCATCGAAAAAGTCCTCATCAAAAATATTAGAGAAAATCTCGACTGCATCCCCTCCTCAATAGATTTATCAGGCGCAGAAGTAGAACTGGCAAATACAGTCGGAAGAGAACTCATCCTCCGCAACGCCATAGACACCTTCGCAAGCAAAAATAGTTATGACTTCCTCCTTATAGATTGCCCTCCCTCTCTCGGACTCATCTCCATAAACTCATTCTGCGCAGTAGACGAAATCTTCCTCGCAGTGCAGACAGAGTTCTTCGCCCTTCAGGGAATCTCCAAACTGATGGAAATCGTCTCACTGGTCAAAAGACGCCTCAACCCCGCCCTCCGTATAAGCGGCGTAATCGCCACAATGGTCGACACCCGAACCAACCTGAGCCGCGAAGTCCTCCAAGATCTCAACAACTTCTTCAACGAACGCCTCTTCAAAACAACAATAAGAAACAATGTGAGACTCGCTGAAGCACCTGGCTTCGGCAAAACCATCTTCGAATACGACCCTCTCTCCCACGGCGCACAAGACTTCAAATCCCTCGCCGAAGAGATTCTCTCCAAAAATAACCCCTAATGCGCCACACCAACCCCTTCCATCAACACTCAATAAATCCTAAAATATCCGCCCAACCTTTCCCATTCGCCAGACCGATTCCACCGAGAAAAAGAACAGCCATCCTCTTAAAGTTATTCTCTTGAAAGAAAGAACTTCTTCTGTTATTATTCCTCTAAACATAAAATGATGGAGGTCCTAAAATATGCTCACAAAAGAGCGGAAAAGGGAGGTTATCAAAAATTTCTGCACCCACCCCTCTGATACGGGCAGCGCAGAGGTACAGGTAGCGCTTCTCACTGAGCGAATCAACAGAGTAACGGAACATTTGAAAGAACATAAAAAAGATTTCGGCTCACGGCGTGGCTTGCTTATGATGGTCGGAAAAAGAAGCGCTCTCCTCAGGTACCTCGCCAAAAAGAACAGAACAAGGTATCTCGCACTCATCGAGCGGCTCGGTCTGCGTAAATAGCCAAACACCAGAAAACAAAAACAGGAGATAAAAAATAGTGAATAGTCTCTTCAGAGGGGGGTAAATCAGTGGAATATGTAGAGTTCTTACTGGCCGGAAGAACATTCAGATTTGAGACAGGAAAAGTAGCAAAACAGGCTTCTGGCTCGGCTCTCGTAAGATATGGCGATACTGTCGTCTTTGCAGCAAATGTCCACGGAGAAGAGAAACCTGACGCAGGCTTCCTCTCTCTTACAGTCGACTACCGCGAAAAAATGTATGCAGCAGGAAAGTATCCCGGCGGATACTTCAAGAGAGAAGGACGCCCGACCACCCAAGAAATACTGGTAATGCGGCTTATCGACCGCCCCATACGCCCCCTCTTCCCAAAAGGATACTTGAACGAGGAAGTCATCACTTCCATCGTCCTCTCATACGACCAAGAGAACGAACCCGATGTCCTGGCAGTAAACGCAGCATCCTGCGCGCTCCTCCTCTCCGGCGTCCCCTTCGCCGGCCCCCTCGGATGCGTCCGAGTAGGACGCATCGGCAACCACTTCGTCTTAAATCCTACACGAACCCAACTCAAATCCAGTTCCCTCGACCTAATCGTCTGCGGCACACAAGACAAAGTGGTAATGATAGAAGGAGAGAGCAACGAACTGCCACCTCAAGCCTTCATAGAAGCGGTACGCTTTGCAATGGAACCTCTCAAAACCCTGGTCAATGCCCAGCAACGCCTCGCTGAAAAAGTGAAAATCCATCCCGTAGAATATGCCCTCACAGAGAAAGACGAAACCCTGATAAATGAGTTAGAAAAAGAATATAAAGAAAAAATCAGAGAGAACCATTTCCTAAAAGGAAAATTTGCGCGCCGCAACGGACTGAACTCGCTCTTCGAAAAGATTCTCGAAGAGCGAAAAGTGGAAGACGAAGAAACAAAGAACTCCTTGAAAAAAGCATTCGATGAAATCGAACGCCGCGTGATGAGAGAAGCGATTCTGAAAGAGGGAAGACGAGCAGACGGAAGAAGCCCCAAGGAGTTGAGACCACTCGATGTAGAAGTAGGAATCCTGCCTCGAACACACGGCTCCGCAATGTTTATAAAAGGAGAAACCCAGGCTCTCGTGACCGTCACACTGGGAACTCTGACAGATGCCCAACTAATCGACGGTCTGCCACCAGAGTATTTCAAAAAATTTATGCTCCATTATAACTTCCACGGCTTCAGCGTCGGAGAAACCTGGGTCGCAACAGGACCAAAAAGACGCGAAATAGGCCACGGTGCCCTCGCTGAACGCGCCCTCTCCTTCGTCCTCCCAGATGAAGAAAATTTCCCTTACACTATCCGGATTGTGAGCGACATCCTCGAGTCTGACGGCTCCACCTCAATGGCAACAGTATGCGGCGGAACCCTCTCCTTAATGGATGCAGGAGTCCCACTAAAACGACCTGTCGGCGGCGTCTCCATCGGACTCGTCATGGAAAACGACAAATGGACAACCCTATCAGATATATGCGGACTGGAAGACCATCTCGGAGATATGGACTTCAAAATCGCATCAACCGAGATGGGAATCACCGCAGTCCAGTTGGACATAAAACTACCAGGAATCTCCCTCGATGTAATAGAGACAGCAATGAACCAAGCCGTCGAAAATAATAAAGAAATCGTGACAAAGATTCTTTCATTAAGCGGACTCTCTTCCCCACGCCAGTCAGTGAGCATCTATGCGCCAAAAATAGCCCAAATCTCGGTTGACCCAGAAAAGATTGGAATGGTGATAGGCTCACAAGGACGTACCATTAAGAAGATTCAAAGCGATAGCGGCGCAACAGTCGAAATAGAAGAAAACGGAAAAGTCCTCATCTCTGGTCCAACCGAAGAAGCAATCGAACGCGCCAAAAGCGCAATCCAGGCTATCGTGGCAGATGTCGAAATAGGAAACCTCTATGCCGCAGCCAAAGTAACAGAAATCAAATCATTCGGAGTCCTCCTCGAAATAGCACCCGGACGCGAAGGAATGTGCCATATATCAGAACTAAGCGACGGCTACATCCGAAATATAGAGGATTTCGTAAAAGTCGGAGATTATATACCCGTAAAAGTGATTGGCTTCGACGATATGGAAAGACCTCGACTGAGCAGACGCCTCGCCTTGAAAGAGTTAGGAAAACCTGAAGAATGGAAAGTGGAAGTAAGACAAGAACGACAACAAGAGAACAAAAAAGTTCCAAACAACAGACGCCCCCTAGAACGACCCAGAAAACCCTATCCCGAAACAGAAGATAAAAATTAGGAGATGAGTATGACAACCTTCTCGCATCTGAATGATGTGCCATCAGAAGAGGTTACTCCAGGAGTAAGAGTCCGCCATATCTACCTGAAAAATACTCTCCTCTCCATCATCGAGTACGCACCAAACGCCTCCATTCCAACCCACAGACACCCCCACGAGCAGATCTCTCTCGTCCTCGAAGGAACCGTAGAAGAAACAATCGGCAAAGAGAAAAAGAGACTGAGAAAAGGAGGAATCGCCTCTGTAAGGTCGGATGTCCTTCATTCTTCAAAAGCAGGCAGAAACGGAGCAAAAGTCCTCTGCGCCGCATCTCCCGTAACAAAACCCTACACCTTCGAGCCCTTACCAGATGTGTATAATAGAGATAGAAGCGGAGATTATTAGATATGATAAAAATCGTCCAAATTAGGAGGTTATAAAATGGTCTTCTCAAACCTGAGCGACATCCCACGAGAAGAGATTCTCCCAGGAATCCTCATCCGTCACATCTACTTGAAAAGCACCCTCGTGAGCATCATAGAGTATGCACCCGATGCTGTCATCCCTCTCCATAGACATCTGCACGAGCAAATCTCTCTCGTCCTCGAAGGAGAAGTAGAAGAAACAGTAGGAAAAGAAAAGAAAAAAATGGGAGTCGGCGGAGTCGTCTCCGTAGCGTCGAACATCCTCCATTCCTCAAAGGCTGGAAAAAAAGGAGCAAAAGTCCTCTGCGCCGCATCTCCCGTAACAAAACCCTATAAATTCGAACCAGAAGAGTAAAATATCACTCCTCTCGAAGAGCCCGAATCGGGTCCAATACCCCTGCACGGTGAGCAGGATAAGCACCTGCAAGAAAAGCACAACCAGCACAAAAAAGAAGAGAAAGAAAAGGAAGCCACCACCTAAAAAGAAAGAACGAAACACCTCCCCAGCCTTCAGCAAAAGTCAAATTTATAAGAGTGTCAGCAACATTCGCCAAAAGAAAAGCAGCAACACAACCAATAAAACCACCAAAAATACCCACCAGAACCGCCTCCATACAGAAAAGACGCGTAATCACCTTACTTCTGCATCCCAATGCCTTCATCACGCCTATCTCCTGCCTCCTCTCATAAACACTCGAAACAAGGGTATTCGTTATACCAAGCGCCGCCACTAAAAGCGCAATGCCCGCAAAAACACTAAGCCCCACCTCAACTATAAAGAAAATCCCCAACAAAAAACCCAACCTGTCCTCAACAGTGATACAACTCATCCCTCTCTCCTCAATCGCCTTCCGAACCCGCGAAATGTTCTTTTCATCGTCAACAACAATGTTAGCAACAAGAGCAAATTTCGCACCACTATGAAGAGATGGGTCATCCAAAAAGTAGCGTGCAATCTGAAGCCCCAACTTGTAAGGAATAAACGCCACCATAGAAAGAAGTGAATGTTGAGCAAGCCCGACAACTTTAACAGTGATTCGCTTGCTCCTCCGCTTGAAAAACCTCTCATAAATGCCTCCAAAAATCGTTCCCCACCCTTCCCTAATGGTAAGAGGACATTTGGTAACACTCAAAACCACATTCTTCCCCAACAACTCTTCAGGGCGCTTAAACCCAAACGCCTCCAGATACTTGTAACTCAAAACCACCTCATCATCGGCATCTTCGCTGAAGCCCCGCCCCACCGCAACCTCCATCCTGAACCCCTCCCCCTCAGGTATACAGACCACCTCATACCGCTCCTCACTCCCCTCAAGAGCAATCCAGTCAACGAAAACAAGAATTCCAGGTCGAACCTCGGTAATATGAGGCATCTTCCGAAGAAACTCAATCTCCTCCTGAGTGAAATAACGAAAATTGAACGCCCCAGGATTCATCCCACCACTCTCGGCAATCTTACGAGGTGGCTTCCCCAACCTCCCCAGCACCGCAGAAGTGGCAAACGCCAATGGAGTCTGCTTCAGCGGAAAAACCTGTACCACCTTCGGGTCAGATAAAGTGGCTACCTGATGGCGAATAAAATACCGCAAACCTGTGGAAAGAGAGAGAACAAGAGTAATGGCAAGCGAGCCAACACCCACCC
>JAOAAR010000095.1:6974-7221 GCA_026418755.1 Planctomycetota bacterium | reverse complement strand
GTCAATACCTTCGCTTTGACACGCTGCCCTGTCTTCAACACCTGCTCAGGATTGCTGATTCGCTTCGTCCACGACATGTCCGATATATGAAGCAACCCATCTATCCCTTCCTCTATTTCAATAAACACTCCGTATGAAGTGATACTCTTCACTACCCCTTCTACCACAGAGCCAGGCGGATACTTTTCCTGTACTCGTAGCCATGGATTCTCCTGCGCCTGCTTCATCCCCAACGCAATCTCTTCCT
>JAOAAR010000095.1:0-6964 GCA_026418755.1 Planctomycetota bacterium | reverse complement strand
GCATGTCCAAGACATTTCAGAAATATGCACAAGCCCTTCTACGCCGTCCTCAAGCCGCACAAATGCCCCATACGGCAGAATGTTCACCACTTTGCCCCGATGGTGTGAATTGACAGGATACTTCTGGTCAATCTCCGCCCACGGATTGGGGGTCTTCTGCTTCAACCCCAGCGAAATCCGCTCCTTCTCCTTGTCTATCTTCAACACCACAACTTCTATCTCATCCCCTATCGCAACAATCTCAGAAGGGTGAGAGATTCTACTCCAAGACATATCAGTGATGTGAAGCAATCCATCAATCCCACCCAAGTCAACAAACGCTCCGAAATCCGTGATGTTTTTAACCACTCCTTTAACAATCTGTCCCTCTGCAAGATGTGCCAAAAGTTTCTGCTTCGTCCCCTCTCTCATCTCCTCCTCTAACTTGCGCCTCGAAACAACGATGTTCATCCTTTCCCTGTCTATCTTTATCACCTTCACATCAAATTCTTTACCAATATACTCAGCAATGTCAGGTGCACGCCGTATACCCACCTGCGACGCAGGCAGAAACACAGGAACACCCACATCTACCAAAAGTCCACCCTTTATCTTCCGCAATACCTTGCATCTTATAACATCCCCTTCTCGCTTCGTCGTCAGAATATTGTCCCACGCACGGATTCTGTCAGCACGCCGCTTGTTCAGCGCCACCATCCCATACTCATCCTCTACCCGCTCTATGAAAACCTCTACCTCCTTCCCTACTTCCGCCTCCCCCTCATCAAACTGGTCAAGGGGAACTATCCCCTCAGATTTATATCCAATGCTGATAACCACATCATAAGGAGTGACCTCAACTATATGCCCCTTCACAATCGTCCCCGGTTCAAAATTCTTCAAAGTCTTGTCATACTCCGCCTCGATGTCCTCAACCCCCTCCTTCGCAAGAATCTCATTCACCTTTTTCTCTAACTCTTCCTCCGAAGGAAGCCTTACCCGTGATAACGCAGACTTGCTAACCTTCTCGTCAATCCCCATCCTTCTCTTTCCTCCTAATAAAACCACAAGTTACGGTGCAGCCCGCGCATCAGCCTGATACCAGACACGCAGTCGCTCACAAAGCGACCGATAGTCTGCACCTGGTTCAACACGAAAAACAACACCATATTCTACCATAACCGAACTGAAGAGTCGAGGAAATTTAGAGTTCCTATTCCACGCCTTGTAGGCTCCCCTAATCCGCACAGGCAATATAGGAACATCCGCCCTCTTCGCTATGAGAAAAACTCCTGCTTTCACCTCTCCAACTGAACCATCAGAAGAACGGCTCCCCTCAGGGAAAAGTAAAAGTCTCGCACCTTTTTTGAGAACCTCAACCGCCGTGCGTAACGCTCCTAAATCCGCTGTGTCTCGCTCAATTTCAAACGCTCCGTAAGAACGAATCAGCGCTCCGAAAAGAGGATTCTTGAAAAGAGATGCCTTCGCAAGATAAGAAACAGGTAGCGGACAAGAGAAGCCGATGAGAATAGGGTCTAAATAAGACTGATGAGATGAAGCAACTATAAAAGAACCTTTTTTGGGAATGTTGCGCCTACCACGCACACGCACCGAAAAGAAAATTATAAAAAGAAACCACGCAAAAAATTGACTTATCTTATATTGTAAATAGCAAATCATATCCGCAGAACCCTTCGGCATTCCTTATAAAGCCTCTCAACCACTTCTTCTATCGAAAGAGATGTAGTGTCAACCCGTACGGCATCAGGAGATGCCCGAAGCGGTGCACACTCGCGCCCAAAATCCGACCTGTCCCTCTCTTCTATCGCCCTCATAACCTCCTCAAACGAAACCTTCTCGCCTCTTCTCTTCATCTCCTCATACCTGCGCCTCGCACGCTCAGGGGAAGATGCGTCAAGATAAAACTTCACATCAGCATAAGGGAAAACCACCGTCGTTGCATCCCTACCCTCAACCACCACATTCTTCCCTGAAGCGAGTCTTTTCTCAATCTCTGCAACCACCGCACGCACCTTCGGAAACCGCGCTACAAACTTTACTCTCTCTGTCACAGACTCCCGACGAATAGAATCACTCACATCCTTGCCGTTTAATAATGTACGCCTCCCATCGAACTCCACCTTAATGCTCCTTGCAAGCGATTCCAGTTCATCTTCATTCTCCAAGTTGGCGCCTGCCTCAATGGCGGCAAGAGTAACAGCGCGGAACAGCGCTCCTGTATCCAGATAAAAAAAACCCAACTTTTCAGCAAGAAGTTTCGCAACAGTGCTTTTACCTGCTCCGGCAGGACCGTCCAGGGCCACAATCATTCCTGCTCTCCTTACAAAAATCCTACCATTTTAGTAGGATTTTTCCGAATCGGAGGATAACCTACGGATGCGGTATTTTTTCAATTTTTTGCGGAGTGCCTCTCGACTGATGCCTAAGAGTTCCGCCGCCTTGACACGACACCCTTCTGTTTCTTCGAGTGCTTTTTCTATTAAATGCCTCTCCATCTCTTCTCGGTTCTTGCGGAGATTTAAGGTAGA
The DNA here is from genome assembly GCA_026418755.1 of Planctomycetota bacterium. Lineage (GTDB taxonomy): Bacteria > Planctomycetota > SKW154 > SKW154 > SKW154 > SKW154. The sequence goes on along the minus strand of JAOAAR010000095.1, from coordinate 4,436 downwards.
GAACTTCCTCGTCGGTGCTTCCGACTGCGCCATAAGTCTCGGAAAGTCGCTTACTTCAAGCCGCTCGTGCTCAGTTAGAATCACGGCGCGTTCTATCTCGTTGCGCAACTGGCGGACATTGCCTTCCCATTTCTGATTTTTCAGAAGCGAGAGTGCTTGTTCACTCATTCCGAAGACTCTTTTGCCTGAGCGCTCTGCAGTCTCGCTTAAAAAGTGGAGAGAGAGAGGTTCTATATCCTCTTTTCGTTCTCTTAAAGGGGGGATATCAATTTCGATTATATGGAGTCTGTAGTAGAGGTCTTCGCGGAATCTGCCTGCGGAGACCAGGTGTGGCAGGTTACGGTTAGTAGCGGCGATGAATCTGACATCAATATGGCGCTCGACAGTGGAGCCGAGGCGCGAAACAGAGCGTTCCTGTAAAGTTCTTAAAAGTTTTGCCTGCATAGAGGAACCCATATCGCCGACTTCGTCGAGGAAGAGAGTTCCTCCTGCAGCACTTTCGATTTTACCTTTTCTCTCTTCTACTCCTGTTGCCACGCCGCGCTCCACGCCGAACAGTTCCGCCTCCAAGAGGCTCTCTGGCACCGCTACACAGTTAACGACGACGAACTCATTTGTTGCCCTTCTACTTTCATAATGGAGTGCGCGGGCGACCAACTCCTTGCCCGTGCCTGTTTCTCCTGTAACCAGAACCGTGCTGTCAATATCTGCCACTTTGAGGATGGTCTCTTTGATACGGCGGATTGCAGAAGAGACACCGATTATTGCCTCGACGCCGAATTTTTGTTTCAAGCGGCTTAATAGTCTGCCTTTTTCTTCTCGCAAGGAGCGAGTGATTTTGGAGAGGTAGTGGTAGCGGCGCATACCCAAGACTACGACGAGTGTTTGCTTGGCGAGCGTTTCAAGGAGAGATTTATCTTCTTGAGAGAAGATTCCGTTGCGGCTGTTGAGTGCTTCGATAACTCCGATGCAGGCGCCGTCGCGTCGGATAATGGGAACACAGATGATGCTTCTGGTGCGGAACCCTGTTTTCTTGTCTATTTCTGAGTAAAATCGCTCATCCTTGTATGCGTCGTCAATGATAAGGGTTTCGCCGGTGCGCAGGACATAGCCTGCGATACCGCGCATTTTCCCGATACGGAAGTCACTCGCTTCCATCCCTAATGCTGCTTCCGCGCTCAGGTAATCCATATCTTCTGTGAGGAGGAATATGGTTGCCCGTTCAGCGCAGACCAGAGAGGCAGCAAACTCAGAGATTTGTTTTAAGAGAGTCTCTTCGTCCTCGTCGGGTAGCGTCGCGCTGAAGAAATCCAGTATTTTTCTGTAACCTTCTGCTTCCATAGAAAATCCTGAACCATCCCCTCAAAGGGAGATTATAACAAAAATAGGGTTGGAAACGGATAGTTATATTACTCACATTTAGAGAAATCTAAGGGAAGAGGAACCATTCTTTCGTTGTCGCCTTAGTTGTAATAAAGACGCGGCTGACGGGGCTCGAACCCGCAACCACCGGATCGACAATCCGATACTCTAACCTATTGAGCTACAGCCGCACTCTCTATGGGCGATATTGGACTCGAACCAATAACCTTCGGCTTGTAAAGCCGACGCTCTTACCAATTGAGCTAATCGCCCCACGGTTATAGGATACCATTTTGTTCGGTTTTTGTCAAGAGTGCTTCTAATTTTAATGGAAGGAATGGAAAAGGTTGGTGTTACTGGATGGAGCGGAGGAGAGTTTCGGCTCTCTGGGTGAGAGAGTCAATCTGTTCTTTGAGAGTTTTGTAGCGTACTAATTCGCATTTTATTTCCAGCCACTGGCGTTGGAGTTGTATGGAGCGTTCAAGGAGCGAGTTTAATTTTTCTGCGAGGGTTTTGCGTTCAGCGTAGAGTTCTGTTTTTCGCATTTCCAATTCTTTAAGAGTATTGTTTGCGTTTTGGAGTTGGTTTTTGAGAAGGGTAGTTTTTTCGGTTAAGATTTTCGTCTCCGCTTCTGCGGCAGCAGACGACCTGAAGGAATAGTAGAACCAGAGGATGATTCCGCACAATGCGATGAGGAGGAGGATTCGCAAAAGAGCCATTTGTTTCTCCTTACCATTTATCTCTTCACTTAGTATTCTCCTCAATTCTTTTGAGGGCTTCTTCGGTTCTGTTCAGTTCTTTCTCGAGGTCATCCAGTGCTGCTTTGACGGTTTTCGCTTCTCCGACCTTTTGGCGCAATCTTTTTTCTTCTTCTTCAAGAGACCTGATTTCTGCGGAAAACAGAGCCAGTCTTTGTTGTTCTTCTTCGTTTTCTTTTCGGACGGTGGCTATATTTTTATTGAGATGTTCAAGGTTACTCGACAGTTTCGTCACTTCTTCTTCGAGGAATGCTTTTTTTTCCGTCATACTTTTTGAGATTCGGGATTGCTGGTATGCCAGTGTAGCGGCGGCTGCTACTACAACGAAGAGCAAGATATTTCTTTTTTTCTTCTCTTTCGTCATCAATCCTTCCTCGAAAAGGACTTTTTTTGGATATTTTCGAGCTCTTCCCTCAGTTTACGCAGTTTCTCGCAGTTTTCTTCGACCTCGTTCAAGAAGAGGTTGATGTCGAAGTTGTGGTTTTCCACCTCTTGTGCGATTGTGTTCAAAAGGCGTTTCACTTGTGAGATTTGCTGCTGCATCTGATGGTTGAGGGTGATGCGGAGGAAGAGTTCATTCTGACGCTGCTCTTCACTTATTTCACTGATGAGGAGTGTGTTCGTAGAGGTAGGGACAGGCAAGGAGGCGGTTATGATAAGAGCGATGATGGTGCAGGAGGCGATGACATAGCCGAAGTAGCGTGAGAAGAAATCCGCCGCTTTGTTGTGCCATTTTCCCATAATGGAATCCTCCTCATCTCCATTCATCATTTACTTCGACAGTTTTGTGTATGGAAGACGCTGGATTTTGGGGGTAGGAGATGTATGAGAGGGCACTTGACAGAGCAAGAGGGGTAAAAAGATTTCGTAGTAAGGAGACAGATTACGGGTAGGGGAAAAAGGGGAGTGACGAGGGGAATAGGATGGCGGATTCATTTGATGAAGTTCGGGAAAAGGTGAGGGAGAATCCTTGGCTTTTTATCACTGATGTTTTGGGGTATGAACTGAAAGGTTTTCATAAGAGGTGGTTTTGTTTTCAGCGCAAGAATCGGCATACGACGATTCTTGCGCCGAGGGGGCATGGGAAGACGACGATTTGTAACATATCGTATGTTTTATGGTTTCTGGTATGTGAGCCTGATGCTCGGGTTCTGCTTGTTTCTAATACTCAGTCACAGGCAAGGGGTTTTTTGAGTGAGATTAGGGCTCAGGTGGAACGGAAAGTTATTTTGAGACACATTCTGGGGATTAAAGGTCCGAAATGGTCTCAAGATATGCTTGTTCTGCCGAGAAGGAAGAGAATAGCGAAAGAGGCTTCGGTTATGGCGTCAGGGGTATTGGGTCCTATCATCAGTCGCCATTTTGACTTGATTATTTTGGACGATGTGGTTGATGAGAAGAATGCGACGAGCAGGATTTTGAGAGAGAAGTTGAGGGTATGGTATTCCAAAGTTTTGTTACCGACTCTTGAGCCGGAGGGGGAGTTGCACATTCTTGGCACGCGATACCATCGCGACGATTTGTATCAGCACCTGATAGATTCTGCTGATGAGGTGTTTTACTTTTAAGAAGCGGTTTAGAGTCCGCCTTTCCTTTAGCAAGTGCATTTCGGATGGATTTTTCGTTCGCGGTAATTTCCTGCATAGAGATTGTAGTTAGAGGAATGGGTGTTATAATAAATGAGGTATAGTATCGAAGGTGGTTATTTGGAGGGTTTGTATGCGGCTTCCATCTTACGCTGACATTGAGTTAAGAGGTAAGAAGGTTCTGCTTCGTGTAGATTTCAATGTGCCGATAGAGGGGGGGGAAGTGACGAACGATTTCAGGCTCAGGATGGCGATTCCGACTTTGACTGAGTTACGCCATCGGGGTGCGCGTCTGATTGTGATATCCCATTTGGGGAGGCCAAAGGGGAAGAAGGACCCGAAGTTGTCACTTGGGACGGTTGCAAAGGCGTTAGAGAGGTTACTGGACAGGAGGGTAAAGTTTGTAGAGGACATAGTTGGGAGTAAGGCGAAGGCAGCGGCGGCGGCGTTGAAAGAAGAAGAGATTTTGATGTTGGAGAATTTGCGTTTTGACCCTGGAGAAGAGAAGAACGAGCCGAGTTTTGCGAAGGCGTTAGCCTCGCTTGCTGACATTTACATAAACGATGCGTTTGGAACGCTTCATCGGGCGCATGCATCTGTTGCAGCGATTACAGATTTTATTCCATCTTATGCTGGACCGCTTGTTCTTAAGGAGACAGAAGTTCTTTTGCGTGTGAGCACATCTCCGGAAACTCCTTTTGTCGTTATTATGGGAGGTGCAAAGATAGAG
>JAOAAR010000094.1:4210-7248 GCA_026418755.1 Planctomycetota bacterium | reverse complement strand
AGATTCTATCAGTCGCTTGGTAAACGCCATCTTGCTTTTTTCCAGTAACCGCGCAGGGGCAATCACTATACCTGGGGAGACACCAATACCACGACGCACTTCCATCTCTAAAGATTCCTTCCGAACATCTCTTTAAAACCGTGCTCAAAAAGTTTCGCAATCGTCTCAACTGCAGATGCCGCATCTTCACCTTCAGCCACGATACTCAACCGCTCACCATCTTGTACCGCCAAAGTCAAAAGTTCTATCACGCTCCTAGCGTTTGCCCGTCGCTTATTCTTCTCGATATAAAGTTCGCTTTTGAAGTGACAAGCAACCTCCACCAGTTTCGCCGCAGGTCTTGCGTGCAGACCGAATTTATAGTCAAGCCTAACTGTTCTTAATTCTTTACTCATCTTTCGCTACGCTCTTCTGTATCAGTTAAAGGATGAGCCGATAAAGTTTCCAAAAGAATCCGCGTTATTACATCTGCCAGTTTCTCGGGGTTGTGTCTTGCCATAGACTCTTCCCCGAGGAGGTTACAGGCTGTAACCTTTGCTCCGAACGCTTCTTCAGACAGATCGTTCTCAACAGGATACTGCCCCTGCCGCATATACAATTCCTTCACCTCATCTGGCACGGGCTCATTGTTCACCACCACATAATCCAGAAAACCCTCACAGGAATGGTTCACTATTGCCGCAACATGGTCGCTCGCCCTGTAGCCTTTCGTCTCCCCCCTCTGTGTCATGATGTTGCAGATATACACTTTCTTCGCAGGCGACATTAAAATTGTCTCCACCATCCTATCAACTAAAAGGTTGGGGATTATGGATGTGTAAAGGCTACCAGGACCAAAAACGAAAATGTCCGCTTGCTCTATAGCATCCATCACATCAGGGTTCATCGGCACAGGTTTCGGCCTTAACTCCATCCTATGGATAGGCTTATCGCTCTTTCCCACACGAACCTCGCCTGTGCTTTTCGTTCCATCAGTATGAGTTGCTACAAGCGCAACTTTCTTCAGAGTACTCGGCAGAACACGCCCCTGAACCTTCAGAATTTTGTTCGCCTCCTGCACGGCTCTTTGGAAGTCACCTGTAATCTCTGTAAGCGCCGCCAAAAGCAGATTCCCAAAACTGTGTCCTTCTAACTCCTCCTGCTTGAAACGGTACTGAAGCAACTCCTCCATTAAAGGCTCTGTATCTGCCAGCGCAATGAGGCAGTTCCGTATGTCCCCAGGAGGGAGAATTCCCATATTGGCACGCAGCCTACCGGAGGAACCACCATCATCGCACACCGTCACAACAGCGGTTATCCTGTTAGTATATTTCTTCAGCCCACGGAGTAGCACGCCCATTCCCGTGCCACCTCCGAATGCCACTATCCTCGGCATATATCCCAATTCTTTCCCTATGAACATTAAAGACTACTCCTCATCCACAAACACAAAATAGACTCAACAGGATGAGTCAAACCTCGCCAGAACACTTCTTATCTTTTTAGGGTCCCCAACCGTCCGCAAATACGCACACAACTCAGCATCCTGTGCCAAAAGAGCAATCCTTCGCAAAATCTCAAGATGCTCCTGAGTCTGCTCTTTCGGAGTCAGAATAAGAAAGAATAAATAACAAAGTTCTCCATCAATAGCCCTAAAATCTACACCACTTGGTTTGCAACCTAACACCCCTTCAATTTCTTCCACCCCCTCATACTGTTTGATGTGTGGAATCGCTATCCCATTGCCCACACCCGTCGACCCCTCTTTCTCCCGCTCCAGCACACGGCTTATTATCCCTTCTTTCTCTCGTCTGCCAACTTTCCCTGTCTTTACAAGAAACTCTACCAACTCCCTGATGATCCCTTCCTTGCAATCAGCGGAAAGACTTACTATTATATTCTCCTCTGTTATGACATCCGAGAGTTTAGTCTTCTTCGACTGTTTCTTCACTCGGCTCTTCTTCAGGTGCTTCACCTTCTTCAGATTGCTCATCTAACTCCTCTTCCATCCTATTATTATAAAAGACTCTCCCCTTCTCTCCCCGACAACCTCCTCTTTTCCGTCGAATCTCCTTGTGCCTCCTCAACTGTTGTTTAATGCGTTCATGCGCTGACTCAAGCGCAACCCACACATCCTTGCCTGTCTCTCTGGCAACAAAAACATTCCCGTCTCCTGTGTGAACTCGCACTTCCGCCTCGGCGTATCCTTTGTGGACATCCACGACAATGTGAACGTCCTCCACGCGCCCGCGAAAAAACTTATCAATGCCAGATAACTTCTCTTCTGCTAACCGCCGTATCTCATGCTCGTGAGGGACATGTTTTGCAACAATTGAAATGTTCAAAACATCGCTCTCCAATATCCCTTTCCTTTTTAATATATAGCAGACCGATGCCCCAGATTCAAGAAAAATGCCGCAACGACGAAGCCCTACACAAGACGAGAAACTCCCCCATCCTTGACATAGAAACCTTTAGAAGGTAGACTCAAATAAATAAGGAGAGGTGCCGGAGCGGTCGAACGGGACGGTTTTGAAAACCGTTGCATCCGATTCGGGTGCCGTGGGTTCGAATCCCACCCTCTCCGCCTTTCTTTATAACCCTCTTTGTCTACAAAACATGTCTTTAGTTATATAGTCCCACCACCTCCTCCAGATTTCAACTTTCTGATGATGAGACTCGTGCATATCATCGCCTTCCTGCTCCACTTTTAACTCCTTTTATACTGGACTTGACCAACCTCTGCAAAAGGTAGAGTACTTCTGTAATTCACACATTCTCCTTTACAAAACCGCCACAACTTCTATAATTTGTTCTTCTCACTTCGTTAGGAATCGCTTCTTATGATAAACTTTTTCACTAAATCCATACTTGCAACCTACTCCTCACGCCTCCGCTCTCTCAACCGCAACATCCGCCTTTTCCTCATTAGTGGATTCCTCACAAGCACAGGTCTGAGTTTCTACGGCACTCTTTTCAATCTCTACTTAAAACAGAGAGGATACTCGACAGAGTTTGTAGGACAGACTCTTTTCGTCTCAACACTCGGAGGGCTACTC
>JAOAAR010000094.1:0-4200 GCA_026418755.1 Planctomycetota bacterium | reverse complement strand
GGGCTACTCTTCGCTTTGCCTGCCGGAATTCTCTCATCCCGCTTCAATCAAAAGTTCTTTCTTCTCTCAAACAATTTCTTCTTCATTCTCTCAACTGCGGCATCTGTCGTCTTGGCAAGTGAATACGGAATTCTTATCTCAACCTTCGTCTCAGGAATCGTCTCAACTTTTGCTGCCATTGTCTCAGGACCTCTTATTATGAGTAACACAACAGAAGAGGAGCGTACCTATGCCTTCAGTTTTCAGTACGCGATCGGACTGGCAGGAGGAGCCCTTGGTTCGTTCTCATCTGGCTACTTCTCAGAGTTCGCAACGAAGTATGGCTATACACTTACGGAAGGCTATCGGCTGACAATCATAGGGGGTTGCCTTACTGCAGCAGTTGGACTCTTGCCCCTTCTCCTTCTGAAAATTCAGCCCACCCATCCCGAAGATAAAATGAGTATGAGTATAACAAGCCTGCGTTCAATTGACTGGAAATTCTGCCTCAAACTTCTGTCATCCCGAGCACTCATCGGACTCGGCGCAGGACTTACCATTCCTTTCCTCAATCTTTACTTCCGTTATGTCCACAACTCCCAACCTTCAAGAATCGGAATATACTGGTCTTTATCATCCATAACAATGCTCCTCGGTACTCTTCTGGCTCCTCTTCTGTCAGACCGCCTCGGAAAAGTGAACCTCGTCGTCTCCTCACAACTGCTCTCAATACTGTTTATGTTAGGGCTTGCTTTCGCACCATCCGAATCCATCGCCCTTATTCCGTTCCTTATCAGAGTCGCCCTCATGAATATGTCCTCCCCCATAGCAAACGCTTTTGCCCTCGAGTCCGTTCCGAGAAAGGAACAAGGAGTTATGAACGCTCTTCTTATGCTCTCCTGGTCACTTCCGTGGTCTTTGAGCACTCTTATAGGAGGCAAAATGATTGAAAGATACGGCTTTTACCCCTCTTTCATATCTACATCCATTCTCTACCTGCTCTCCTCAATTCTTTTCCACCTCTTCTTTCACAATACCGAAAAAGAACGAAAAATCTCGACTCCCATCCCTCCACCACAACCTCCGTCTCCTCAACGCTTCTCTCGATGGTAAACAAAACTCCTCTTCAAATATCCTTCTTTAAGAAAAATGGTCACCTTTGTCTGGGCTCCACAATTGCAAAACTTACTGGTTAAGAAAGAGACACCGCCCCAAAAAAAGGCTTGCAATCCGTCACTTACTCGCATTTGGTTTGGAGAGGAGGAGACTGAGCCGATTCACCAGGTCGAACGCTTTGGGGGTAGTAGGAAGATAGACCAATGCTTCACCTGTAGCAGAGTCAGCAATAACAAGCGAGCCTCGCCATTCTTTAAGAGCGTTTAAGAGAGCCGCAAGAGAAACTAGCAGAGAGCCAACGGAAAGAAAGGAAGATACAGAAAAACTCTTGATTACAAAAGCAGATAGAAGTGCAATGGCAACGAAAAAGAGAAGATTTAGAGTCAGATTACCTTTCACTCGAACTGTTTTTGGGGAAAGCATCCTAAGAGGAAGGACTTTCTCTGTGCGGAAGCGACCGAAGCCGCGCCTTACTATGAGAGCGTTCTCAAACAGAATAGATTCCGTTGGCAGAAGGCGATGAAAGAATCGACGATAAACAAGAGCCCTGCCCAGCGAAATGCCATCCTCCTTGGAAAGGAGATGATAGACCTTGTTGCGTAGAGAAAGCGGAATCGATTCAAATTTTGTGTCGAGTCGAAGCGCCTCCTTAAGGTAGCGCGAAATCTCTCTTTCAGCCTGTTTCACTCCGAGAGTTCTAACAATAGAGGGATGCAGAAGTAGTTCCGCGGTGCGGTAGAAGAGAGCAGGTTTGCGGCAACCTGATATGATAGCGCGTTGATAATTGAAAAGCGCCTCTTCTTCATCGCCCATCTTAAAGTTGATGTCAGCAACCAGTTCGAGGACACGAGAGTCAGTGGGCATAATAGCGAGCAACTTCTTCGCGCTTCTGAGAGCCTCGTCGTAGCGACCTCTTTTGAGCGCAGAACGCGCTAGCGCAAAAAGAGCAGAAGCAGAAGAAGGGTGTGCAAGAACCGCCCTGCGGAGATGCTCCGTCTCCAATTCAGTGTTGCCGAGCGCAGCATACGCCTTCGCAATGCCAACATTAGACTCCCCGTCGTCTGGCAAAATCTCAAGAATCTGCTTATAGAGTCGAAGCGCTTCGGGAAACGCTTTCTGTCGCATCCTAATATGTGCCAGAAGGCGCATTGTCTCGTAGTCGGAAGGATTCAACAGAAGGATTTTCTTGTAGTACTGTGATGCGATATGGAGATTGCTTGCGCGCTCATGAATTGTAGCCAGCCGTCTGAGAAGGCGCAAATCGTTCGGAGCAAGCGTTACAGCACTCTCAAAATGCTCAACCGCCTTCTGGCGGTCCCCTATCTTTTCATACATCTCGCCCAGTGCGATATGAATCTCAACACGAGACGGTTCAATCTCATTCGCTCGGCGAAGTTCGTAGAGAGCATCCTGAAACCTCCCAAGGGCTGCCAGACAGGTTGCACATTTCATACGGGCTTGTGAGTCTTCGGGATGTGCGGCAACCGCCCGCTCATAGTAAATGAGCGCATATTGAAGTTTCTTCCTCTGGTAGTTGAGGTCTCCTAAAAGAAGAAGTGCTTGCTTGTCGTTCGGCGCCAACTGAAGAGTATGATTCGCATAAAACTCTGCCTCATCGTAAAAATTGCGACGGAAGAAAATTGTTGCAAATGCGGAGTATGTCGGCGCATAAGAACTATCTATACTCAGCGCTTTTTTAAGACGCCCTTCCGCCTCGGCGTAGTCCCCCTCTTGTGCATAGGCTAAAGCAGAATACACCAAAGCGGTCTTGTTCTCGGGCTGTACTTTGAGCACATACTCCAACTGCTGAAGCGCATCTTTGGAGTATCCCATATCTTGATAGAATATGCCTAACGCTAAATGCTTTAAAACTCCCTCTTCGCCCATACTCTTTCTGTCCAACCCTCTACCATTTTTAACATACTGTATGAGGTGAAGTCAAGTGAGAGTGGAGTGACGGAGACCATTCGTGCGAGAAGAGCCTCTCTATCAGTTGGATATTTTCGCCGCTCATCTGGGAAGATTCCGTTGAAAGCATCTTCTTCATAAGACTCCTCGGTAGCGCGAAGAGACTGAACGGTGAAGAGGAGTCCGCGCACTTGTGTATAAGGCACATCTGGAACATTTATATTGAGGACGAAGGGGAGTCTCCTTGGGGCTTCAAGAAGGAGTTTGGAGAATTCGGCAGCGAATTTTGCCGCTGTTTCATAATGAGCGGCGGCGCGCGTATCGCGTGGGCAGTCTAGCGAGACGGCAATGGCTGGAACTCCAAACAGGGCACTCTCAAAGGCCGCAGCAACCGTACCAGAATAATGGATGTCAAGCCCTGCGTTTGCTCCCGGGTTTATACCACTCACAACAAGCGAGATGTTTTCTCTGCCGAAGATTCTGAAAGCAGCGGCAACGCAATCGCCTGGAGTTCCTTCGAGAGAGAATCGGCGGCAGCCGTTGTCAGGAGAGATTTCTCTTGGCTCCTCTGCCCGCGCAAGGCTTATGGAGTGGCTACAACCCGAGCAGCCTACGGAAGGAGCAACTATCACTGTCGGGGCAATCTTGCGTATTTCAACCGCCAGTTTCTTTAGTCCTTCAGCATCAATACCATCGTCGTTTGTCAGGAGAATCATATTTTCCCCTTTCATCAGACACGAGAGCGAAACAGATTACAGCACTTGCATCACTTAACAATAAAAACACTTCTTTTTCGTCTATTTTTCCCAACAACACAAGAGACAACTCTCCGCTCCCTATATTATATAACCAAGAAGCGAGAAGAAAACCAAACAGAATCTTTTCCCAGAAAAAGTTTCATATGAGGAAGGTGTTTGTCAGGCGTGTATTATAAATATGTGTAGTTATAAGGAGAGAAGAAGAGATGAAAAGGAAGATTGTGATTGTAGGTGGTGGGACGGCTGGCGCATCTGCGGCGTTTGCGGCGCGTATGAAAGACAAGGATGCAGAAATCACTGTGCTCACAGAAGAGAAGTATCCAACATACTCACGGTGCGCGCTTCCTTTCGCCATAAGCGGGCAAGTCAAGTCACTTGAGAAGTGTATTGTTTTTGATGAGAGCAAGTTCAAGGCACAGCGCATCACTCTACTTAAGGC
>JAOAAR010000093.1 GCA_026418755.1 Planctomycetota bacterium | reverse complement strand
ACCCCATATACTCTATGAGCCCCCCAGGCTTTGATGGTTTTTCTATCCTTATACTCTTTGTATCAACAGAGCGCTTCGCCTCCTTTTCAAGGTCATCAAGAATCTCGCACTTAATCTGTGCAGCGTCAGGAGAACCTTGCTTGCCGGCTGCCGTGACTGGCACTTCAAATGTTGGAGGAGTGTGATTCGGAACCACAGGAATCGGCTGTTTTGTCGCAGCAACAGAAGGTTTCGTCTGCTGGATAACAGCAGCAGATACAGCAGAAGGCGCCTCTTGCAACGGTGCGGATACTCTTTGAGACACCGCCTGAGGCACTGCATTGGGCTGTGTCACAGATTGGAGTGGCACAGATGCTTGGGGTGCAGGCTGACCCTTCGCTACTCCTTCACCGGTAATCCGAGAAACAGTTACCGAAGGCGGTGGTCTCTTTTCAGCACTCACCTGCAAAGCCGCCTTCTTCAGTTCCTCTTCTATCTCGTAAAGAAGTAAATAGAGTTGCTTTAGCATGTCCTTTAAGCCGTCGAGGGAATCTTCGAGTTTGTCACACGCATTCAACAACTCCTGAGGAGTGACATCAATACTCCGCAACAGTGCGTCAGCAGAATCTTTGTGCGACATAACCGCCCACAGTAGCCCTCTGTTTTGAGAAAGCCAGTTCGATATCTTTTTCTGAATGTCGCCTAACACAGCCTATCTCCGTGTCATCTAACAGCAAATTATACAACAATCTCTGTAAAGTTTCAACTTATATCTGCACAAACCCTCCCTTGTTTAAGTCGCCTGATTCCCCGCTCTTCAAAACTTGGTCAATTTGGTAACGCAAGAATTCGTCGGGCTCCACTTCTCTTTGTCGGGTTAGCAAGTCGCGGACACCTTCTGAATTTGGGGGAAGGCGGGAAAGAAGAGTTATGGCACTCTGACGCAGAAGGGGACTTTTGGCTCTTAGCGCCTCAGAAAATGAATCGAGCGGAGGAAAACGCCCTGCCTTCTTCAGATGATATGCCATCTGGATTCGAAGACTTGTCTCCTTTTCGCTTGGAAGAAGCCTCTCAAGAAGGTCCAGGGAGGAGTTGTTGTTGATTCTTGCCAGCGCTGCAATGGTGTGAGTCCGCGTCAGGGTGTCGGGAGATTCTGCGTACTCACTCAGAACCGTCAGTCTACTAGTGTCACCTTTTTTGACGAGAGTTTCGGCAGCCATTATGCATTCAGGGACCGGGGCAGATAGAAACCGCTCCAGACTACTTGCCGAGAGAACCTGCGGAAAGCGGGTCGCGACTGAAAGAGTCTGGATTCTAACCGCTCTGTCAGTGTGATTTATCATCGCTTCTGATGCAGCGACAGTATCACCGTTTTCGCCCAGAAGGAGAAGCGATTCTACTGCAGCCAGCAGAAGGAGCGCGGCAGGTGTAGAGGCTCCTGTTCCGCCCTGTATGTCCGGACGGCGACGCAGGTGACGAAGAACACGGCGTAACGCCCGTCTTGAACGCCAACTGTTAAGCCTTCCAAGAGCCTGCAGTGCGGCGGCGGTTAAAATCATATCGCCTGATTTGAGCGCAGAAAAAACCACTTTCCGAGCAGCACGGCTTTTCCTGAGATATCGAGCAAGCCCTACTGTCGCAATTCCCCTTCCTACAAAACTCCGCATCTGGGCTGCTTCGAGGAGAACATCCAGAAACCGCTCGTCTTCCTTTTGCGACATTAAATACACAGCGTTGAACCTTCGCCGTTCATCCCCTTCTTTCCAAGCGCGCAGCAACCCTTCTACACTTTCATCAGGCTCCCAGAAAAACTCGAAACGCTGCTCTTTGCCGCCAACTGTCTCAACAAATCGCAATCTGTAACCATCTCTTTCGAACACATCCATCAAGCCTTTACTCCTTGACAAGAATTCTCTTAGCAGCCCTTATGTCACTGTGGATTTGCGAGATGAGCTCTTCACTGCTCTTGAACCTACACTCTTCTCTGATGAACTTGAGAATTTCAACCTCTATCTTCTCGCCATAGATGCAGCGCGAGAAGTCGAATATATGGACCTCAACGACGAGTGGTGTATTCTCGGAAAAAGTCGGACGGACACCAACATTCGCTATAGAGCCAAAACTTTCACCACTGCCAAGAAGAACTCGTGAGGCGTAAACCCCCGAAGGAGGTAGCGCCTCATTGTCGGGTATTATGTTGGCGGTCGGAAACCCCAGTGCCCTCCCCCTCCCCCGCCCTTTCACAACCTCGCCGTAAAGAGAGACAGAATGCCCGAGCAACCGCTTTGCTTCATCGAGTCTTCCCCCGATTATGGGCCTGCGGATAAGAGAACTGCTTGGAACAACTCCGTCCACCTCAACTTTGGCGCACCTTACGACAGCAACCTGTGGATAGACTCGAGCAACAAAATCTGCTGTGCCCTCACCGTTTCTGCCGAAAGAAGAATCAAACCCCAGAACGAGCGATTTTACGCCGATTCTTTTGATAAGAACATCTTCTACGAACTCCTGTGCGCTCATCACCGCAAGCGTGCGGTCAAACTCCATAACAATACAAGAAGAGATGCCAGCGCGCTCAAAGTAAAGTAAACGGTGGGGAAGTGACATAATCTGCGCCGGTGGTGAGCCTCTCAAAACAGATTTTGGATGGCTTTTGAAAGTGAGGACAATGCTCTCTCCACGCAGCAGGCGTGCCTCCTCTACCAGACTCTCTATAACCCGACGATGCCCGAGGTGGAAACCATCAAACACACCAATCGTGACGGATGGATTCTTGAAATAAGAAGGAGAAAGAGCCTGCAGACCCTCAATAATGCGCATCACATCTTTTTCCTTCTCTCCAGTTCACGAAGTTTGGAGTTAATGGGAAGAATGTCGTCAAGAGAGAGGCGGTCTATGAAAAGTACACCGTTTAAGTGGTCACACTCGTGCATTATGATTCGCGCCATAAGCCCTTCCGCTTCGAACTCGACTCGCTCACCTGTTAGGTTCTGCGCCCGGCGGAAGATCTTGTTAGGGCGTTGAACAGGTGCATAAATCCCAGGAAACGACAGGCAACCTTCTTCGCAGGTCTCCGTTCCTGAAAGCGGCGCTACCTCAGGATTGACTAGCACATAATCGTCGCCAGGCTTGCCAGAAGGGGAAACTACTATTAAGCGAATGCTCTCCCCAACTTGCGGCGCTGCTAAACCTATACCCTTCTTCTCATGCATTAAGTCTATCATCTTGTATGCTAATTCCGCTAAATGCTCGTCGAATACCGTTACGCGCTCCGCCACCTGCCTTAAACGTTCATCAGGGTATTTGAGTATCTCCATTCTTGTCATCACTCTCCAGATAGCCGCTATTTCTTCCCTTCTTCCTTCTTTTTTTCGTCCTCTACAGGGTTCATAAAATCATCGAATTTGTCCTCATTCTCCTTCAACCATTTGAGCCATTCTTCCTTGTCGTAGTTGAAATCCTTCCCTGTTATCTGACGCAACGCCTCCCTCGCAGGAAAGTTCATCTCATAAGACTCACCTTCTCTGCCATACGAAGATGGCCCTGTTCCTTCTGTGACGGTCGCTATGATTGGCACTTTTACACGGTTTCCGTATTTGTCCAAAATCTCTTTATATCCAATGACACGGCGCGCAACAGAGCCAATAAAAAACTCTTGTCCACCTGCTTCAGACACCCCAGAACTGATTTTTATAATAAGCGCATGCGCCAACGGAGAAATCGCATTCTTGTCCTTCAGTGTGCCTAACGCATCAACAGCATTTCCTCTAATACCCCCTTCCTTGCTGTAAAACATCGCTTCGAGGAACTTCACATATGCCCATCGGCAACGAAGTCTTCTGAGTGCAGAAGCAGCCGCTTTCCGCACCTCGTCGCTTCTGTCCTTAAGCGCACTCTCAATCAAAGCATCTCCTACACGGCTAACATCAAAATTGCACAATGTCTCCACCGTAAGCAGCCTCATCTTTTCACTGCTTGAACCGAGCCGCTCAAGAAGCCATTTCAACGCTGCTTCGTCCTTTATCTCCTTATACTTCTTCTCCGCCTCTACTGAATTCGCATCCATTATATCGTTCTCAAGCCTCCTCACATCCATCCGCCACTTCTGCTGCCTCTCCTCAAAAATCACTGCATCGCGCTCAGCAGGAGTCATCCATCTCCCCTTATAGAGCACAAGCCCCTTATCTTTCATCATCTCTTCGTAAAGCACCCATTCCCCTTTGTGACGCACATATCCTAACGCCGTCCGCGCACCCGTGTGATCTGGCTCCAACTCTATCGCTTTCTTCAGACACTCCTCACTCTGCTTCTTTAACCCCTTCTCTCTGCACCAAAGCCCAAGCCTGTAATACGCCTCAGCATCATCCTTCGGGACTCCTTCTAACCGTTTTTCATACTCTTTCTCAGGAGGAAGTTCAGAGTAATCAATCTTCACAACATCGTCAGGTTTAAACTCTACTACCGAACCATTAGGCAACCTTACCTGAACACGCCAGGTGCTCTCAAGCACTGTCCCCTCCACCTTGCCTCCGTCTTTAAGATGGACCACATCAGCAAACAGAACCAATGAAACAGACTGGACAACCAGCAGAATCAACAACCACCTCATACCCCCCTCCCCCACCACATCACCGTTTCTTAATAGAATTTCTCACAATAGAGGCGGTTCCCTCAGAAGAAAACGCTCTGAAGAATTTTAACGCTTCCGCATAGGCAACCGCTTCAAGCGCATTTCTTGTACTATTGCCCATCGCGTATATCTCCTTGAAAAACACCTTTATGGCGTTTTTCGAATCCGTTCCGAACACTTGCTCTCTCTTTTTGCCAGGTTTCCCGTATTTTTCAAGTGTCCAGTCATAAATTCTTTTGTATAAGACAGGCTCATAGATTGAAAAGATCTCCCAGGCGATGTTCTGCCATAAAGTCCCAACATTGCCCTTAATTATATCGCCTTTCGGGAACTTCTCAGCAATCAGAGGAAGAGGAGTCCCCGTTATCCCATGCTGGGCAATCCGCACTCTATAGCCTGCTCTCCGTAGCGCTGCAGCAATCGCCTTAGTCCTATCTATGTCAATCGTCTCCTGTGGTATCGGATTTCCGTCCTTGTCATAAATGTTACCGTGAACCGAACCATTTGCGACGGCAATAACCTGTGGCTCGACACCTTTCTCTTTCAACCCTTTGATGAATACGACCGCCTCTTCCGGAGTTGTCAGAACCATCCCCGAAGAATCTTTTTTACCAATCTCTCCTACCTCTACTTCCAGCCCAAAATCGTGGCTTCCCATCCGCTCCGCAATGAAATGAGCAATCTCTGCGGTCACCTCAATGTTCGGCTTCAGTTGCTCATACTCATCTTTCCCTTCAAAATTGAAAAGGTAGGAAGCATCAATCGCAAAAGAGGTATATCCTGAATCTATCTGTTCTGCCAGCAACTCCTTTGTATCCTTTATCTCTTCAGGATCACCCTTTTTGACAGTCGTGTGGTCAGCGTGGAGCGCCCATATGTCCCAACCGACATCCGCAGCGCACTTGTATACCACCTTCGCGAACTCGGAAGGACGGTATCCCGTGTACCCTATATGTTGATTGCACTCCGACTTTGCAAGTTCAACAATAAGCGGACTGTCGGTATCCTTCGCAGCACGGAACAACCCTCTTAAAATTCCTTCTGTGATTCGCGTGTTCGCTGCAAGGATTATACACCCCTTGTCGCGAAGAGCGTCAAACATTATTTTTCCACTTATAGGCTCATACACCATAAACCACTCCTCAAAAATTTACACCATTATAAATATAACCTATCAGATTGAATATTTGAATACCATAATGTAAAATTCAAATGATTCTGCTTCAGGAGGTAGAATTATGCGTTCAATTTGCCTTCTAGTTCTGATTTTTGGCGTTCTCTTTTTCTTCGGCAACTGTAAACCTGCCGGAAAACCTGACGGAAACAGCAAGCAGACCGAGGATGCAAAGTTTACCGTACAGGAGGCTAAGATAGAGAAAGAGATAGAGTTTTGGAGCGTAAAAGCACCAAAAGGTTCTTTCGTTCGCGACCCCTTTTTCGCCGCAGGTGGATGGTATCCTGCACCCCCTGAAGGACTTTTAAGAAGTGTCAGAAAGTATATTACAGAAGCACAGGTGGAAAAGATTGAGGACGACATTGTGGGAATACTAGCACCTCACGCAGGTTATGTCTACTCAGGAGCAGTTGCAGGATGCGCTTACAAACCGCTTCTCGGTAAATCTTATGATGTTGTCGTGATTCTATCGGCAAACCACACAGGCGCTCCCACTTCCGTAGGCAGATTCGACTTCTTCCGCATGCCTTTCGGAGATGTGCCTGTGGTGGAAAGAGGTGACTTGGCTCTTTTTGTTAAAGAAGCAGGTATATCAGATGACCCAGCAGCCCACATAGAAGAGCATGCGATTGAACTCCAACTACCGTTTTTGTGTGCTACCCTTAAAGAGTTTCGAATCCTGCCGATAGTTGTCGGACACTGGATAAGAGAAGAGAAGGAGAAGTGCGATAGACTCGTAAACGCACTCGCCAACTTTGTCAAAGGGAAAAAATTTTTGATAGTCGTGTCAAGCGACCTTTCGCACAGACCCCCTTACGAACTCGCAAGTGCCGCTGACAGAGAATTCCTTGAAGCGCTCAAAACTCTCGATGTGGACAAACTCCTCGAAGCAGATAAAACTATTCTTTCTGATGAATGGGCACAAAAGCACGGAGTGAAGAGAGAAGAGATAGAGTTCTCCTGTACCGCCTGCGGACTTGATGCGCTTGTTGTAGCTCTTAAACTCTTCAACAAATTGGGCGTAAGTGGCTACAAACTCCTTAAATATGCAAACAGCCACGATACTGCGAATGGAGACAGAAAGGAGGTAGTCGGCTACGCAGCCGCTGTCTTTTTTCGTCCCGAAAAGCCCAGATGAGGACACTTCAATGAAAAAGAATGAAGAGTTCATCTTCAGTGAGACCGTTCAGAAGGAGATGTTGCGTCTCGCAAGAAAAGCACTCGAAATCGCAGTTGCAGAGAATGAGAAGTCACCTTTCACACCGCTTAATCGTCTTGTCTCTGCCGCTAAAGAGAGACTCCTCAGAAACTACACTCCTATCGACGAGAAACTGAAAGAGAAGCACGGAATTTTCGTCACACTCGAAACAGTTCTGCCCAGCGGAGGAGAAGATTTACGCGGCTGCATAGGAACATTTGAGCCAAGAGAGCCACTTTATGAGATTGTCATCTCCTATGCTATACAT
>JAOAAR010000092.1 GCA_026418755.1 Planctomycetota bacterium | reverse complement strand
AGATATGGTGACTCTCTATGGCTTGATGAAAACCTTCGTAGAACGCTTCGATTCAAAGAAGAACTGGATTCGCTTCTCGGCAGAGACCTTTATACTCTCTTCGATAAATTCAACGAGTCTATCTCGTTCCCCCCCACCGAATAGTTACCCAAGGGTCTGGTTTAAACCGCTTTTCAAAGTTGGAAAGACATAAAGTTAGAGATACAATATATAGACAGTGCGTTTAGGAAAAAATGATGCGGTTTATTGTAGCAACCTATAATGCGAACTCGGTGCGTTCGCGTATTCCGCTGATTCTCGAATTCCTGAAAGAGTATTCACCTGATGTTTTATGCCTTCAGGAAACGAAAGTCGAAGATTCTAAGTTTCCGAAACTTGAACTCGAGGGCAGGGGGTATAAGGTGGTGTTTCGCGGACAGAAAGCGTATTCAGGTGTAGCGACGCTTTCAAAGGTTGCTCCTGATGATGTCACCTATGGTCTCGACGATGGCGAACCTGCTGATGAACCACGGCTGATACGGGCAAAATACGGTGAGATTACTATAGTCAACAATTATGTGCCACAAGGGACTTCGCCTGATTCGGAAAACTTTAAGTACAAATTGCGGTATCTTGAGCGGATGAAGAATTACTTCGAACGCCATTTCACACCGGAAGATAATGTTCTCTGGTGTGGCGATTTGAATGTCGCTCCAGAAGATAAAGATGTCCACGACCCGAAAGGGTTATTAGGGCATGTTGATTTCCACCCTGAAGTCCACAAGCGGTTCTTTGAGATTATGAAATGGGGGTTTGTTGATGTCTTCCGTAAGTTTCATCCTGAGCCAAAACAGTTTACTTTCTATGATTATCGCGTACCAAATGCTGTAAAACGGGGACTTGGCTGGCGGGTTGACCACATCCTTGCCACTCGCCCCCTTGCCGAGAAATCCACTGATTCCTTCATCGTGCTTGACTACCGGATGAAAGAGAAACCCTCTGACCATACATTCCTTGTCGCTACTTTTGAACTCTGATGAGATAAGGATTTTCTTGCTACAATCCATAGAATTAATTTCAAAAGTAGATTCACGAGAATAAATAATAGAGATGGGCGATAGTATGCAATCGCTTTTTCGATGTGACCGTCTTAAAAAAATCTTGGGAAATAGTGAAATCCTGAAAAAAAAATGTAGATTCCATTAGAAGGAATCTGATTTTGTTAAGGAGCAGGTTATGAAGAGGGAGAGAGTCGGGGTTATCGGTGTGGGACCTATTGGTGGGATTCTTGCGGCGCATCTGGCGAAATCAGGGGTTGATGTGGTCGCTGTTGATGTGATTGAACCTCTCATTAAAAAGATAAAAGAAGGCGGAATCCGAGTGACAGGTCCTGCGACGGAGAAAACTTATGGTGAAATTTTAGTGAGATTGAAAGATGCGACCACATCGCTTGATGCGCTTAAAGAAGCGGAAACTGTCTTTGTTTGCACCAAGACAACCGTTCTCGACTCTGTTGTTAAGTCGCTTAAAAGAGTCTGGCAAGAAGGGAAAACGCTTATCAGTTTTCAGAACGGAATCGACCCTGAAGAGAGCCTTTCTGAAGTGGCAGGTAGAGAGAACACGCTTCGGGTTGTAGTGAATTACGCGGGCAATGCGGTTGAGGACGGAGTGTATAAAATGAACTGGTTCAATCCACCAAACTATGTCGGAGCCTTGACAAAGGAAGCAAAGCGTAAAGCGGAAAAAATTGCGAAACTCCTGACTTCTGTGAAACTGCTGACCGAGGCTGTTGACGATATCAAAAAATATGCGTTTGAGAAGACAGCGTTGAATGCCACTCTGTGTCCCATCTGTGCACTCACAGGACAGACTATGGGCGCTGCTATGGCAAACGAAGATTCGCGAAGACTGGTCGTGGAGATTCTGAAAGAAGCGCGGAAGGTAGGCGAAGCAATGGGGCTTAAGTTTGAGCACTCTCTTGATGACTGGCTCAAATATCTCTCAGCAGGTGGACCGCATAAACCTTCACTTGCAGTTGACCTTGAAGCGGGGCGCAAAACCGAAATAGATTTTATGAACGGAAAGATTGTCGAATACGGACGCAAATTCGGAATTCCCACGCCGTACAACGATTCAATGCTTTGGTCAGTCCGAGCCAGGGAGAATCAAATTCTTTCATCTAAAGAGAGATAAAAAAACTTTATTTTTGGTATGTCATCAGAAATCAATCTTTATTTCTTTTCCGTCAGCATTTTCTTGGGAACATAACGGTAGCAACACTGGAGCGACAGAACAGCCATTGCTGTATTCTCAACGGCGGTGATGTAGTCCGCAAACCCGCTTTCAAGCCCGCTCCCCTTCGGTTCCCAGCAGCCGCGGTTTTCTCCCTCTTTCACTTGTGTCTCTCTCAGGTGAGTCACCATCATTTTCGACCAATCTTTCCAGAGTTCTCCTCCTGCAAGGAATGCAAGCATCGTTCCGTAATACATAAAATACATATTCCGCTTTGCACTCTCCATATTTTCGCGAAGAAGTTTAAGCCCTGCTTGGATGTTTGCGTCTTCAAGAGGGACGCCTGCATAAAGGCGCACCAGATTGCCTATCGCTACCATTGCCGGACTGTGTCTGTCGTCGTGCTCTCGATACCTTACCCAGCCGTTGTCAAAAGTAAGCCTGTCAATGAACTTGCGACCTCTCTCCAACGCTCTTGAGTCGAAATCCAGATAAGCGCACTGACCTTGCATTAATGGCTGAAACATCATCCCCGTGACAGATACATCTCCCGAACCGTAATCGTTCATTGAATACATCCATCCACCTTCAGGTTTCTGACATTTAACGATATAATTTATCCCCTTTTGAGCAGCAGTGTAAGTCTCTTCTGTTCCTCCCATTGCGAAGGCTTCTGTAATGGCAAGGGTCACGAGCCCCTCTGTATAAAGCCGCGCACCACCAAAACTCCCGTCAGGTTTCTGCTGGGATAGGAGGTACTTCACCGCTTTCTTCACCGTCTCTCTGTACTGCCCCACAACCTCAGAATTACCGTCGGCAAGAAACGCCAGTAATGCAAAAGCGGTTGTGGCTTTATCATCTGTTGCATCCGTCGGTTTGCATCGCCAAGAGCCATCTTCCCGCTGAACCTTCGCTAGATACTTCAGTGCAGGTTGAATCATCTCTTCGTCAACGCCCTTCATCCCGTATTTTTCGAGCATTTGAGACTTTAAGTCACCAAAACGAGTGTTGTATATCTCTACATTCCGAATCGCTTCTAAGAACCCTTCTTTTGCGGCAGTATCGTTGGGTTTGATGCGTAATGCCTTACTAAAGCATTTTGCCGCCTCTGCCCAATCTTTCTGCGCAACTGCCTCTCGGGCGCCCTTCATCGCAGCATCATACTCGGACTCTTTCTCCTGCGCTTGACTGTATAGACAAAGCATGAATGTAAACACCAAAATCACTACATACCCTTTAGACTTCATCATCTTTACATCCTCCCAAAGCATCTTCTCCATAATTAGATAGATAATGATATTATAGCGATTTTGGAATCTTTTTTTTAACATCCACAAAAAAACGCATAGTGGTTCTCTCTTCTTAAATGGCAAGACAGGCGGTTTATTGTTTCATAGCACCTTCTCTTCGAGTATAATTACTCTCTTATGAAGGTTTTGTAGGGACTATTCATGCTCAGTGAAGGGGGGATGTTCGGACGGTATAAAATCATAAGCAGAGTAGGCTCAGGAGGTATGGGGGCGGTCTACAAAGCCCATGATACTGCAAAAAATATTGTAGTTGCGGTCAAGGTAATACACCCTCACATTGCCGAGATTAAGCAGTTTATAGGGCGCTTCCACCAGGAAGCGAAATTATTAGAGAAGTTAGCCCACCCGAAAGTGGTGCGCATTTACGATTCGGGTGTAATAGAGGGACACCATTACATAGCAATGGAATTTGTAAGCGGCAGAAGTCTTACGAAACTGATGAATGAGTTATCTTTAAGCAGCGAAGGTGGAGATTTGAGGTTTAAACCGTTTCCCGAAGAAGCGGTGTTACGAATACTGGAGCAGATGGGGCGTGTTTTGCAGGAAGCAGCAGAGTTGGGCGTAGTCCACCGTGACATAAAACCTGACAACATCGTAGTAACAGACGAAGAGAAGTGGGACATCAAACTGTTGGATTTTGGGATCGCAAAGGATACGGCGGAGTTGCATACGATGCTTTCTCAAACAGGACAGGTGATGGGAACCCCTGCGTATATGAGTCCTGAACAGTGCGAAGGGCGAAAATTGGACATAAGAAGCGATTTGTATTCATTAGGAGTGATGGCGTATCAATGCGCGAGTGGTAGATTGCCTTTTGAAGGTCCCACTACTATGGCGTATATAAAACAGCACCTGTTTGAAGAGCCACAGCTTTTAAGTGATTTGAACCCATCTCTGAGTAAAGGAATCGTTGCGGTGATTCACAAACTTTTGAAGAAATTACCTGAAGAGAGGTATCAAGTGCCGCTTGACTTGTTGGAGGATTTGAACCGGGTGCGGCGCGGCGAGGCTCCGCGGTTTGCATCCGATACGGAGGCGGAGACCGTGCCGCGGACACCTGCCATCGGCACATTCGGAACTTTGGATACGCCAACTTTCAAGACCAAAGTCGGAACCGCCACGCAAGTGGAAAAGCCTTCCAAGAAAGTAGGATTATATATTGGAGTTGCGATTGTTGCTGTCGTCGTATTCCTGACAGCGACATATTTCAGTCTCTCTCAAGGAAAGTCAGATACTCAGAAGGAAAGAGAGGAAGGGAAGGAACGAGAGAAGCCTATTAAGGAGAAGGTTTCCGAGAAGAGAGCAGAATGGAAGCGGCGCTTCACAGAAGCGTTAAGAAAAGAAGAATTAGAGACCGCTGCAAATCTACTGGATTCGCTTGATGAAGAATTCCCGGAGAATGAGAGGAAGGACGAGATAAAAAGATTTTTGACTCTTGTGAGTAGGGTGGTTGATGAAGCGAAAGAGAGGAGTGGCGATTACGAGAGACTGCGGAGTATTAACGGATTGTTAGCAGGTTTGGAAACAAGTGAAGAGACGATGCGATTAAGAGAAATGGTGAGCAGAAAGATGCAGTATATAGAGGTGATGAGGAGCGCAGAAGAGGCGTTGAAGAAGGACGAGATAGAAGCGGCACGACAGGGCATCGAGAAAGCGAAATCACTGTTTGAGACTGATGCGGTACGCCAACTCGAGGCGCTTCTTGAAAAGAAGGAGAAAGCGCTTAAAGAGAGAGAACGGAATAAAGAATGGGAAGAGATGGTTCGAAAAGGGGATTCTGCTGTGGCGCGTGGCGACTTCAAAGCAGCGGAAGCGAGTTACAAAGCCGCGTTAGAGATAAAAGAAGATATCGAGGTTTCAAGGAAATACAGACAGGTCAAAGACGAGTTGCGTTATGTTAACCTGTTTGCCGAAGGGGAGCGTAAAATCGGCGAGCGATGTTATGAGGAGGCAGTAAAATTCCTTAAAGAGGCGTCAGAAATCCGTAAAACTGAAGAGTTGGACGCTGCTTTGAGGTTTGCAGAGTTTGCCGCTGGCGGGCTCAATCTTTTCGGGAAGGAGGATTATGTGCGGGCATCCACATATCTTGAAAACGCGCTCCAATACAGAGAAGATAAGAGACTGAGAAAGACGCTTCTTGTTGCGAAAGCCCGTAGTGGCGACTGGTGGCGAATGCTGAGCGAGAGTACATATAAAACCCACGCTCATAAGGATGAACTGCGCGGGATTGTCTTTTTTAACGATAACAATCTTGTTAGCGTGGGAGACGATGGGAAACTTCTTGTCTTCGAAACCTCGGAACTTGGCGCGGGAGAAAGACTCAAATGTATTGCACAGTTGGGTGTGAGTGAGGGAAGACCGCTTTCGGTCGCTGCAGCGAAAGGCACGATTGCTGTGGGAACTACCACAGGTTGTGTCAAAATTTATAAATGGGATGGCAGACAAATAGAAGAGACAAAGAGTATTTCTGCTCATTCAAGTTGGGTTCGTGCGATTACTCTTTCATCTGACTCTTCTCTTCTCGTTTCTGGGGATTACGATGGTTATATTTGCGTTATAGATGTTGCAAGCGGTGTGGTCAAGCGTCGCATAGAGACGAAGTCGGGGTGGCTGTATGCTCTTAAATTTATCTCGGAGAAGCAGGTTGCATCCGCCGGCGCAGACAGACAAATAAGCATCTGGGATGTTGAAAGCGGAGAGAGAAAGAGTGTTCTGAGCGGGCATATTGGAGTCGTCTGGGCGTTGGATGTTTCAAAAGATGGAAGAAAGATTCTCTCCTCTGCAAATGATGGTTCGGTGTGCCTCTGGGGAATCGGGCTTGACACATCAGTTGCTCGTCTGCTTAACAAGTCTCAATTCAAGGAGAATGTAAGAGCGGTCTATCTGGACAGATACAGCGACACTGCACTTTGCAGTACCGATTCTGAACTTCTCGTGATAGATGTGAAAAATGGTGGCGTTTTAAGAAAGTTCAACGAATCTGATGTGACGACGATTGCGGTCTCCTCAAACTATGAGTTCGCATTGGGAAAGAGGAATGGTAGTGTCGTCATTCTTGAGTTGGGAGAGAAGAGACGCTGATTCGAAAAATACGGTGGAAGAGGGTGGAGGGAGAGAGATGAAAAACATAGGAGGGTGTGTGGGGTTGTTGGTCTTCTTAGGTCTCTCACTATATGCGGACACTGTCTATTTGAATGACGGGCGGGTTATCAAGGGCAGGGTGGTTAAGGAAGATGAAGAGGAAATTATAGTAGAGGGCAAACTGGGGCGTATAACAATCAGGAAGGAGGAGATAGATAAGATAGTGCGGGAGAGAGAGGGAGAAGAAGAGGAAAAGCCTCCTGCGGAGAGACCTTTGCCAGAGAAGCCTGAGACGGAGAAGATTGAAGAGATTCTTAAGAAGTATCTTAGAGGGGAGGAGGTGTTTGAGAAACTGAAGGAGAAAGGGGATGCCGCAGTTGTTGTAGTGAAACGAGAGATGAGGAAGGCGAAAGAAGGTGAAAAAGAGAGACTGAAGAAGTTGTTTGATGATTTGACGGCGGTGAGCGCTGAGAAAGCGGCGGAATGCGAAAGATGGTATAAGGAAGGGGTGAAGAGGGAAGAGAAATGGTGGGGTTTATACAACGAGTTACGGAAGCAGGGGGTGAGTCAAAAGGAGGCGGTGAGCAGAACGGCGAAGGAGTTAGCGGAGGCTATAAAATGTTTTCAAACGGCGGTAGCAGCGAACAGATGGTATGAGGA
>JAOAAR010000008.1:10337-17174 GCA_026418755.1 Planctomycetota bacterium | reverse complement strand
GTATGGGATGAGTGCAAACGAGGAGAACAGAAACCTATAGAATGTAAGAGTGCTTGGGGGGATGTTCTTTAGATGTTTTTTTGCGACCATCGCAGCCGTTGCCCACAAGAATGTTGCCAGAAGCATAAGAAGATCTCCTAGAGTGCCGAACCTGAAAGCGCAGAGATTCTCGAAAGTTTTAGTTGTAACCATCAGCCCTGCCGATATCAGTACGATGATTCCACCGTAGTCGAACTTTGTCAGTTTGTCTTCCTTAAGGAAAAAGTAGCCGAGTAAGGCGATGAAGACGGGTTGTGTGTGTGCAATTAAGGCGGCGTTGACCACGGGAATACTCATCAGAGCGTAAAAATAGAGAAGGTCGGAAACAACCGTTCCTGCAAGCGCAATGTATGCAATCTTCGGGATGCTTCTCTTTTCGATTCCTATTCTGCCTTTGTTTAAGATTATGGCGCTGATAAGCGCAAAAAAGACGGTGGTGGAAGTTCTCACTGTTAAAGTCTGGACAAAATCTGCGCTCTCATAAGATTTTTTTGCAAGTACAGATTCGACCGCCCACATCAGACTGGTTGTAATCACCGCACATATACCAACTTTTTTGCTCAATCTTTCTCCTCCTGCTTTTTTCTTCAATATATATTTCTCTTCGGCTTCAGTCAGCAGAGACTATTTTAATTCTTCACCTCAATTTTTACATATTTTACATACTGTTTGATTCTTTTGACAGAATCGCTTAAAAGAGTATAATTCTCCTTTGTAAGTCTGAGACAGGGAGAATAGAAATTGGAGCAGCATGTCGTTAAGAGATTCTGGGACTTTTTTCGAGCGTTTCATCAAGGCTCTCTTCTTTTTGATAGTTTTTATGGAAAGATGTCAGGACCAAAAAGCCAGAAGGAGATTGTTGATTTCTACAAGAAGGCTGATTTCTCAGCGCTGGTTCAGGTGCGAAACTATTTTGAAGAGGCAGTCCACACTCTCTCTGAACTTTCGCCATTCGCCAAGAGAGTGGAAGCTCTCTCTTCTGTTGAAAGCCCGATGAAAATGGTCCTTCATCGCATCTTCATCGCATTAGAGCATTATCAAGGGATAGTCGGCGGTGAGGAAGCATCTCGACAGGACATGCTGGAAGAGAGCGACAGACTCATCCGTCGGTATCTTGATGAGGTGAACAGTCTTTTGCGCCAATGCTCTAGAGGAATCGAGGATATAGCGAAGCAGATGAGTAATGAGAAACTATTTCTCCGCTCTCTGTTTCTGCACGGTGAATCTGTTCTTGGGGGGGCAGGGGCGAAGCAGGAGATGCTGCGTAAAATTTACGAACATGGAGTGGTTGAGTTCTATTTCAAGGTAGCGTATGACTTCTACAAATCGGGTTTCTATGTGGAGGCAAAGGATGCTCTTGAGAAGTTGCACCGTTCTTTAAGCCACCATAAAGCAAAAAAGGAAGATGTTGAAAGAATAAACAAAGAGACGGAGAAATTGAAACATAAGATAGAAGAGGCAATAAAAAGGTATCTTAAGGAGTGATGTATGGGGCAGAAAAGCACAGAGGTGATTTCAGCAGGGACCGCCTATTTTCTGCTGATTCTCTCCTTCATAGCCGCATTAGGTGGTCCTACGGTCTGGCTCTGGATACTGCTGAAATTGTTTAAAATCGAAGGAACGGGAATCCTAAACGCGCTCCTTGTTTCTGTGCTCTGCTGGGTCGTCATTCTGGGGACATTTTACGGCGCTGGAAAAACTGAAGATTTTCTCAAAGACCCTACCCTTATTAAGGAAGTCAAGTGGTTCGTTCGTGTTCTCATAGATTTTGTCCTCTTTACCATCTTGATTCTATTTCTGCTTCATACCGACTATTTGAGGCGGGCGCTGATTTTCTCCATTATCCATACAGTTGCCCTCTATTTCTGGATAGGAGCAATTTATAAGTTCCTCGAATCAAACGGTGTTATAAGGACCGTGTGGGATGTCAGTACGAAAAAAGTTCATTGAAGAACTGGAAGGCAGAAAAAGTTTTTTGCTAGGGGACGAGGCTTGTGCATATGGGGCGATTTATGCAGGGTGTGATTTCTTCGCTGCATACCCAATAACGCCTGCCTCGGAGATTGCAGAAAAAATGGCGGAGGTCCTGCCCCAAATGGGTGGGAAGTTTATCCAGATGGAGGATGAGTTGGGCGCAATCAGCGCGGTTATAGGAGCGGTTTGGGCGGGTGCCAAGGGGATGACTGCAACATCAGGTCCTGGCTTTTCGCTTATGCAGGAAGGTATAGGTTACGGTGTGATGACAGAGACCCCTTTTGTGGTGGTTGATGTTCAGAGAAGTGGACCTTCAACAGGGCAGGCGACCAAGCCATCGCAAGGGGATGTTATGCAAGCAAGGTGGGGCACGCACGGAGACCACAACATCATAGCACTTGCTCCTTGGAGTGTTGAAGAGACATTCTATCTGACGGTTGAAGCGTTTAACCTCGCCGAAAGATACAGGACGCCTGTTCTTGTGTTAAGCGACGGAGAAATTGGACACTTGAGAGAGCCTTTCGTCTTTCCGAAAGCGGATGATATAGAAGTGGAGAATCGTTTTTACGGCGAGCCACCGTTTTTCGGCGGAGGTGGACTTGTGCCTCCGATGAGCAAATTCGGACGGGGCGATTTCGTCCATATTACAGGTTCGACTCATAAGCCAAATGGTCTGCGCGATGTCGAGACTCAGAGCGTCCACGACGAATTGGTGAGAAGACTGTACGATAAGATTGAAAAGAACCGTGAGAAAATTGTAAAGACTAATCTGGATGCCCAGTCAGGCTCAAAATTTGGTGTGATTTCATATGGAGTCAGTGCAAGACCCTCTTATGGGGCGGTGCTTCAAGCGCGCAGAAAGCGGATTAAGGTGGACTTTCTCCGTCTTGTTACTCTCTGGCCATTCCCCCGGAATCAGGTGAGAGAGTTTACAAAGAACCTGAGAGCGGTGCTGGTGGTTGAAGAGAACCTCGGGCAAATGGTGCGTGAAGTAGAGAGGTTCGCCCAATGCAGGGTTGAATTTTTCGGAATGATAGGAGGAAGAACTCCTTCCGTCTCAGAAATTTATAGTGCATTGAAAGGGATGTTCTAATGGCTGAAAACAGACTGCATAAATACCTCCGCAAGGAAGCGTTGCCTACCAGTTTCTGTCCTGGCTGTGGCTGCGGAACTGTTCTCAACCTGTTCACTCGTGCGGTTGATGAGTTGAAATTGGATGTGAAAAGACTGGTTTGCGTCACAGGAATCGGATGCTCATCGTGGATTCCTTCTCCGCATTTCTTATGCGACACTCTCCATACAGTTCACGGGCGGGCACTCGCCGCTGCAACAGGTGTAAAACTTTATAATCCTGACTTGACAGTCGTCGTCATCGCAGGCGATGGTGACATTCTAGCCATCGGTGGTAACCACTTGATTCACGCCGCAAGACGAAATCTGCCTATCACGACTATTCTCGTCAACAACGGAATCTACGCTATGACAGGAGGTCAGGTCGCCCCCACTACCCCGAAAGGGGTCAGAACAACGACTACACCGCATGGTAACCCTGAAGCGCCTATGGACGCTGCAAAACTGGTTGCTGCCTGCGGTGCAAAATTCGTCGCCCGCTGGACAACCTACCATATCATCCCCCTAAAATCCGCAATCAAAAATGCCCTAAAAACTGATGGTTTCTCTTTCGTTGAGGTGGTTTCACAATGCCCTGTTGGATATGGCAAGTTGGTCGGCATGGCAGATGCTGCTCAACAGTTACACTACTACAAAGAGAACTCTCTCCGGATCGATTCCTTGGCAGAAGCCCAGAAGCATCCTGACAAAATTACGGTCGGTAACTTCGTTACCCTTTAACCCCTCGCCAATCCAAGAAAAAAGCGAGAATTCAGTCTTCAACCCAGACTTGCACATATTCGACACGCCAATGCCCAGGCACCCAGACCACCTTCCAGTAACCATTGCGAATCTTGATTCTTACGAGTTTGCCGTTGATGAAAACATCTTGATACTCATCAGGCACCCAGACTTTCTCATAGTGGCCGGGCACCCAGATCCTTACCTCTTTTGTCTCCCAGTGGCCTGCCTCTGCAGAAACACAGAACAAAGTGGCGAACCAAACGGAAGAGAAAAAAAGAATGAAACTGCGAACACTCTGCATTGTTTTGCCTCCGCAACTTCGCTCCACTATTGGATACGCCTCCGCAAAATGTTTATTCTGTATTCTTTTTGCAAGTCAGAGGAGATAATGGAGTGTTCTTGACAGTCAAAGGTGGAGATTATATCATTTTCCAGCATATGCTTCTTGGGGGAAAAATTATGCAGAAGTTTTTTGTCTCTTTCCTGTTATTGGCAGGATTCGTGATAGCGTGCGGCGGTTGTAAAGGTAAAACCGAAGAAGGAAAAACCGAGACCGCTCCAACTCCTCCTCCGCTACAAGTGGCGGAAGGATTCATCGCTCCTGAACTGATTCTGCCAAAGGATTCGGTTATGGCGATTATGGTGTCTGACTGTTCATCTCTCAAAAATTTGTGGAACAACTCATTTGTCAACAAGGTCGCTGCTGAGCCTGATGTGAAGAAGGTGATTGAAAAGTTTACACAAAAGATGGGAAGTGGGGAGACAAAAGACCCATTCAAACTGTTGTTGGGTGTCGACTTCGAGCAGATGACAGGCGAGAAGATAGAGAGTTTCGGAGATGTTTTTAAAGGTGCGGTAGGATTATCTCTTCTTCAGATGAACCCTCGTGAAGGTCCGCGAGGTGTGAGATTTCTTTTTGCTGTTGAAACGAAGGAGAAGAAACCACTCCTCGAAAAAGTTTTGCAGAAGTTTATGGATAAGATAGCGGAAGAGAATAAAGGAATGCACGATGTGCCGAAGCATAGCACATACGACTATGAGGGGGTAACGATACACACATTTGGTAATGAAGAAGTCAAGACTTACGGAGTATTCGTCGGGACAGTATGGCTCTTCAGTCTGGATGAGCAGATTTTAAAGGATGCGATTCTACGATGCAAGAATTTGAAAGATGTGAAGGAGTCTTCGCTAGCGCGTGACGCTATCTATTCTTCCTTGCGTTCACAATTGAGCGGAGGCAAAGCGGAAATTCTGTTCTTCATTGACTACGGGAAATTTTTGAGTGCGGCAGACCTTGGTGCTCCTAACCTTGAAACTGCTGAGGCGATGAGAAAGATGCGGGAGATTTACGATTTCAAAACTCTGCTTGCCGTTTTGAGAACAGAGAAAGGAATCGTCGAGCAGCAAGTGATGGACTGGAGCGTCGGAGCGGAGATTACAAAACTCGTCGAGCGTCCTTCTGTCAACAAAATGCTGACTGAGTCAGAAAACATTTTGGCATACGGCTGTGCTGCTTTGAATTTCAAAATGTGTTGGGATATTGTTCTCAAAAGTGCTGGCGTTGTGAACCTTCCATCTTCGCCAGTTGCGCAGTTCAACGAAACAATAAAAGGTTTGGAGCAGAAATTGAGAATCTCGTTTGATGAACTTTTGAGTGTATTCGGTGAGCAGTTTGAGTTTTATGTTGCGAAGCCGTTAGGCGGAGGCGCATACCCCGAA
Source organism: Planctomycetota bacterium (assembly GCA_026418755.1). Classification (GTDB taxonomy): domain Bacteria; phylum Planctomycetota; class SKW154; order SKW154; family SKW154; genus SKW154. The sequence continues at coordinate 11,588 of JAOAAR010000008.1, read as the reverse complement.
TTCTTCTTTACAGTTGCACTCAAAGAACCACAGAAACTCTCCTCTGTTCTTGATAATGTGGTAAAGAGTTTGAGAGAAGAGACGGAAAAAAGAGGAGAGAAACTGGACTTCTCCTCTGCCGAATACAAAGGAATCAAATTGAGCGGCGTAGATTTGAAGAATCTTCTCAAAGAGGTATCGGAAGAGTTGGGCGAAAAAAAGATGGACATCCCTTATGAACTCTCGTGGGCGCTCTCGGATAAAACTCTTGTGGTCGCTTCATCACCGCAGACCCTCAAAGGGGTTTTAGACGCGATTAAGTCGCCTTTCGAAGCGAAGGGCGCACTCAAACAGTCTCTCCTCTCATGCCCTGAAAAAATTAACGGCTTCTCTTATATTGACACTCCCGCATTGACCGCCTATCTCTACAACACCTTCCTCCCTCTTGTAAAAGAGAACCTGCAGCAGTTAGGGCTCGAACTGGCGGATATGCCAGATGTAAAGACCTTGACGAAGCACATCCCGCAAGTCTGGGCTTATGGAACTGTTGATGGCAAAATGATAAAAAACAGCCTTTTCACATCCGACGGCTCAGGCTTCACTTTCTCAGTCGTCCCACTTACTATATTTTCATCTATAATCATCAACTTGATGGCTGCAAGACCCGCCGCAGCGGAAGCGACAGTTCAGGTGAATTTGAAAATGGTATGTTCTGCTCAAGAGATGTATAAAGTGGACAAAAATACCTATGCGAAAAGTTTTGACGACTTGAAGGAGTATATGGGAGGAAAACCTGAAATGAAAGAGTATGAATTCTTCATTCTCGGAGCGAGTGAAAAAGGATTCAGTGTGGTCGCTAATCCAAAGAAGGATTCTCCATACAAGAAGTACTATTTCGTCAACGAGACAGGCGTAGTCCGCTGGTCGGATACTCCTAATGTGGGTCCCCATTCTCCTCCCTTGAATGTAGATGAGTGGCAACAAGCCTCAATGGAGGCGTATCAAAGGGCGCTTCAATACTATCAAGCGAACGAGTACGAGGACAAGGAAGATTTGATGGCTCCGTTTCAAGATGTCATTAAACAGTTCCCTGGCTCAAAAGGCGCAGAGGAAGCGGCGAAAATGTTGAAAGAATTAAGAGAACGCCGACGGTAATACGGGCACGGGGGTTTCATATAATTACGGAGCAAGCGATGAGAAAAGAAAGAGTCTTCTTTCTTGCTCTCTGGATGTTGACGATGTGTTTTTCAACCTTCTGCGCTCCTGCAGAGG
>JAOAAR010000008.1:0-10327 GCA_026418755.1 Planctomycetota bacterium | reverse complement strand
ACCCCTGCCAGCGGTGCAAGACCTCGCAGCGAACCATCAACGGCCGAATTGCTTCCAGATGACAGAGAATCGTTTGAAAAGATGCTTTTCGAGACGATTGAAAAACTCCGTCCTCTTCACAGAAAGTTAGGACCTCCCCGAAGAGGAGATTGGCTTGACCAACACAGCGAACGAGGCCAGACTTTCAGACAATATTTGAGGTCGAAACCATATATTCCAGACGAAAAACAGAATGTTATTTACATTCAGCCTCTCGGTGAGTTCACTCCTGCTCACAGAAGAATAGTTCAACTAACAGCAGAGTTTGTAGAACTCTGCTTTGGGTTTAAGGTAGAGACCAAGGAATCGCTGCCCATTTCTCTCATCCCGGATAGTGCGCGCCGCCGTCATCCTACATCGGGGGATGAACAGATTCTAACAGGTTATGTGATTGAGAATATCCTCAAACCACGCCTACCCGAGGATGCCTGCGCTTATGTCTGTCTTACCTCTTCAGACCTGTGGCCTGGAGAAGGATGGAACTTCGTCTTCGGACAAGCACTTATTGGTGGACAACTGGGAGTCTGGTCTATTTATCGTTTCGGAGACCCGACAAAGAGCGAAGAGGCGTTTAAGAAATCTCTTCTGCGTACACTTAAAATCGCCACTCACGAAATCGGACATCTCTTCTCTTTCGAGCATTGCATCGCATACGAATGCAATATGTGTGGAACGAACCACCTGGACGAGACTGACCGCTATCCACTCCTCCTTTGCCCTGAATGTGTGGCAAAAGTCTGCTACCTCAGCCGTCAGCACCCTCTTACACACTACAGAAAACTCTCCAAATTCTGCAAACAAAACGGTCTGAAAGACGAACACGAACTCTACGAAAAAAACATAAAAGCATTGACGGAACGCTGAAGAGAACAGAGGCAGATTGGAAACACTCTTCTACCTCTTTATTGTTTTCTGTCAATGCAACGAGGATGGCTTGACTTAACGCAACAAGTCTCTATAATCGGGCAGTGACAGGACGAGAAGAGAAGGGCGGTGAGAAAAGAATTTCCATCTCTTGTTGCAGTGTTTCTTCTTTGCATTTGTGGTTGTGCAGGTATGGCTAACCCCTATGCAAGCGAGGAAGGGCTTGTTGTTCTCCATTACTCAATCGGACAAGACCCTAAAGGATTCGACCCTGTCCGTGCAAGTGATACACTTTCATCAGGGCTCATCGGACAGATTTACGAACCTCTGTATCAGTATGCGTACCTTAAACGCCCTTACACAATCGAACCTTGTCTTGCAGATGGTATGCCTGAAATTTCTGAGGATAAATGCCTCTATATTATTCGAATCAAGAAAGGTGTTTTCTTTCAAGACGACCCGTGCTTTGTCGCTACGAACGGTAAAGGAAGAGAACTGACCGCCGAAGATTTTATTTATTCTTTCAAACGGCTTGCAGACACAAAGAACGACCCTGAAGGTTACTGGATTTTTCAGGGATATATAAAGGGAATAGACGAGTTCTACGAAGCGAGTCAGAGTGAGTCTCCTACAGATTACTCGAAAGAGATAGAAGGACTGAAGGCTCTCGACCGTTATACGCTAAGAATTGAATTGAACAAACCCTATCCGCGTCTATTGTGGGTCTTGACTATGCCTTACACTGCGGCGGTTCCACACGAAGCGGTCGAATACTACGGGGAGGAGGTTTTGAACCACCCTGTTGGAACTGGGCCTTTCCGCCTCGCAAGATGGGACCACTGGCACAGAATCATTCTCGAAAGAAACCCAACTTTCAGAGAAGAATTTTACCCATCAGAAGGCACTGCAGAAGACAGAGAGCAGGGACTTCTCAGAGATGCAGGAAAGAGATTACCCCTTGCCGACCGCGTCGTTTTGACAATCATAAAGCAAGAGCAGCCTGCCTGGCTATACTTCTTAAGCGGTTACCTGGATGTCTCAGGGATTCCCAAAGACAACTGGAACACCGCTATGAGTTCTCTGACGACTTTGTCTCCGCAGATGGAAGCGAAGCGGATAACACTTTGGCGCGAGCGGAGTTTTTCTGTCTATTATGTAGCGTTCAATATGAACGACTCCCTGATAGGGATGAAGCACCCCGAAGTATGTAAGCGCGAAATTGAAGAGAAACGAAAGTCTGCAGAAGAGGCAAGAGAGAAGGGCGATTCTAAAGAGGCGGAAAGGTTGGATAAGGAAGCAGATGAATTGGAGAAGGAGTTACCGTACCTGCCGCAGAAGAACGAGAAGAGGCGCAAACTCCGTCAGGCGATGAGCCTCGCTTATAACCGCCCACAGAGAATCGAGATTTTTGCGAACGGAAGAGCCGAACCTGCCCAGGGACCTATACCCCCAGGATTCAACGGATATGACCCGAATTTTAAGAACCCGTATAGCGAGTATGATATAGAAAGAGCGAAATTGCTTCTGGCGGAGGCAGGTTATCCTGAGGGAATAGGCGAAGATGGCAAAAGACTTGAGCTCAGTTTCGAGACGACAGGTGCGAGCACGACAGTGTTGCAAAGCGCTGACTTCTTCCGTCAGGAGATGCGCAAAATCGGAATCGTTATCAATATAGTTCAGAACACTTGGACAGAGTTTCAAGAGAAACTGCGGACGAACCGCGCCCAAACCTACGCACTCGGCTGGATTGCAGATTATCCTGACCCTGAGAACTTTTTACAACTCTTTTATGGACCAAATAAAAGCCCAAATCCGAACAATGCTAACTACGAGAATCCTGAATACGATCGCTTGTATGAAGAGATGGCTGCACTTTCGGATTTTGATCCCCAGGAAGCAAAACGCAAATATGAACTCTGCCGCAAAATGGAACATATTGTTACCGAAGATTGCCCTTGGATTTTCGGACTCACATACTGGTCGTATACACTCAACCACTGCTGGCTGAAGAACTATAAACCTCACCCGTTTGCATATAATACCTACAAGTACCACTCTGTTGACCCTGAACTCCGTTTAAGACTCAGTCAGGAATGGAACCGTCCGACTATGTTTCCGGCTTATATAATTCTTGGGGTTATTCTGTCGCTTGCCGGTCTCTTCTTTTATAAACTGAAAAAGCAGAGCGAGTGAAGACTATGAGTGCTTACATAATCAGAAGGCTATTGTATCTTGTTCCAACAGTTCTGGGTGTCTGCCTCATCACATTCCTCCTGTTTAATGTGGTAACAACAGGTGAGGCAATCGCAAAACAGCGGTTAGGGCAGCACGCTACGCAGGAACAGATCGAATCTTATCTCAAGACTCACGGCTACGACAAACCCCTCCTCATCCGTTTCTTCATCAACCTCAAAGACCTACTTACCTTCAACTTTGGACGCTCCGAAGTGACCCATCAAAAAATCACTACAATGCTCTGGAACGGGATGTGGCCCTCTCTCTCCTTAATGGTCCCCGCTTTCTTCTTCACCCTCTTCGTCGCAATCTCAATCGCCCTCTTTACGGCTCTCTATCGCAACACCTTCCTCGACCGCTCCACCGTTGTTCTCTGCATCATCGGTATGTCGGTCCCATTCCTCGCCTATATCATCCTCGGACAGTATATTCTCGGATATAAACTCAAGTATTTTCCTGTTACGGGCTACGAGTGGGGTCTCGGAGTCTTCAAATTCCTCATCCTACCAGGTCTCATCTACACCGCTGCATCACTTGGCAGCGATGTCAGATTCTATCGCACCGTTGTCTTAGATGAAATCAATCAGGATTATGTCCGCACCGCACGCGCAAAAGGACTCAGCCCCAACACCATCCTCTTCAAACATATCCTCAAAAACGCTATGATACCAATCATTACCCGTGTCGTCGTCGCACTGCCGTTCCTCTATATGGGAAGCCTTCTCCTTGAGGACTTCTACGGCATTCCAGGACTGGGCGCAATGGCTTTGAACGCAATTGACGGAAATGATTTTGCCGTCATCAAAGCAATCACATTTATCGGCGCAATCCTTTATGTCCTCGCTAACCTCGCAGGTGACATCCTTTATGCTCTCGTTGACCCTCGTGTGGAGTTCAAATGAATATGGAACCAGGTTTGCAAAACCCAACAATGGAAACATCCCAAGAACAGCCTGCAAGGTCGCTCTGGTCTGACGCTCTCCACAGACTCAAAAAGAACAGATTAGCAGTCTTCTCCTTCTTTATCATATTGATTTATCTTATCGTCGCTGTATTATGCGGAGCAGGGCTTCTGGCAACAAATTACGACGAGCAGTCATACAAAATAGATGAAAAAGGGAACATCTCCCTCAACTCGTATTCCCCTCCCTCTTTCAAGAATCCATTGGGGACGGATATTCAAGGACGCGATGTCTTAAGCCGCGTCCTGCAAGGCTCCTGGATTTCCCTCCGGGTCGCCCTCACAATGTCGGCAATCTACATCTTCATAGCAGTCCTCCTCGGCGCATTCGCAGGATACTTTGGAGGATTCATTGACGACATCATTCAATGGCTTTACCAGACACTTGCTAGCATTCCAGGACTCCTTATGCTCATCGCTCTCACTTTCGTTCTCGGAAAGGGCTTGACCAATGTCGCTGTTGCTCTCGGACTTGTCGGCTGGGTCGGACTTTGCCGCCTGATGCGTGCTGAATACCTCAAACATAAAGCACGCGACTATGTTCTTGCAGCCAAAGCACAGGGCGCAGGACCCTTCCGCATTATGTTCAAGCACATCTTCCCCAATACTTTTCATATCGTCATCATCAGTTTTTCTCTCGGCTTCGTTCACGCTATTATGGGGGAAGTGGTTCTCACTTTCGTCGGTCTCGGTGCAAAAGCCCACGAGCCTTCTTGGGGCAGAATCATCTCCGAAGCGCGCGCAGAGTTAGCCCGCGAGCCCGCAGTTTGGTGGCCTCTCTTGAGCGCAACAGTTGCTATGTTCATCGTCTGCCTCGCCTTCAATATACTCGGCGACGCCTTGCGCGACTCCCTTGACCCGAAACTGAAGGAGTAAGAAATGGAAGTCCTCCTTTGCGTTTCAGACCTCGCTACATACTTCGAGACGGAGGGAAAAACGGTATGTGCCGTTGACGGAGTCAGTTTCGAAATAAAAAGAGGAGAAACACTCGGACTTGTCGGCGAATCAGGGTGTGGCAAGTCTGTCACCGCCTTATCCATCATCCGTCTAATCCCTACCCCTCCTGGCAAAATTGTCCGCGGTTCCGTTCTCTTTGATGGCGAGGACCTCCTCAAACTCAAAGAATCTGCTATGCGCCGCATCCGCGGAAACAAAATCTCTATCATATTCCAAGAACCTATGACTTCTTTAAACCCTGTCTTCCGCGTCGGACATCAAATCGCAGAAGCAGCCGTCCTTCATCGCAAAATCTCATGGAACGAAGCAAAAGAACTTACAGTAGAGATGCTCGCTCGAGTCGAAATCCCTGCACCAAAAGAACGCTACTACGATTACCCTCATCAGATGTCAGGAGGAATGAAACAGCGCGCTATCATCGCTATGGCTCTTATCTGCAACCCTTCCCTCCTAATCGCAGATGAGCCTACAACCGCCCTCGATGTTACAATCGGAGCACAAATCCTCCGCCTCCTGAGAGACCTCCAATCCCAACTCAAAATGGCAATCCTGTTTATAACCCATGACCTCGGAGTCGTGGCGGAGATGGCGCATCGCGTCGCCGTGATGTACGCCGGAAAAATCGTCGAGACCGCTGATACCCTCACCCTTTTTGAGCGCCCTCTTCATCCTTACACACGCGCCCTTCTCGCATCCGTTCCACACCTGGGCAAGAAAACCAAAAGACTCTTTGTCATCCCGGGCGAAGTCCCTGACCCTCTGCGCTTCCCTTCAGGCTGCCGATTCCACCCCCGCTGCTCGAGCGCATCCGACATCTGCCGCTCCCGACTCCCTGAATTGAGACAATATGAAGACTCCCATTATGTCTCCTGCTTCAACATCTCTTCAGAAGCAAAGGAGATTCCCAGATGAACTTTTTAGAAGAAAAGGATGCTTTGTGCAAAAAGGAAGAGCCTCTGCTTGAAGTGGTTAACCTGAAGACTTATTTCCCTATCAAAAGCGGAGTCTTCCGACGCACGGTCGGCTACCTCAAAGCGGTTGATGATGTTTCATTCACCATCGCGGCAGGCGAGACTCTTGGGCTTGTCGGCGAATCAGGCTGCGGTAAGTCCACTACTGCACGCTCCATTCTCCGTTTAGTTGAACCAACAGATGGCAAAATCTTCTTCAAGGGAACTGATGTCCGCGCTTTGAAAGAATCCCAACTTCGTTCTCTGCGCCGTCATATGCAGATTATCTTCCAAGACCCTTACTCATCTTTGAACCCTCGTATGACGGTAGCCTCCATCGTTGGCGAAGGCTTGCGAATCCACGAAAAACTCCCTTGGCGAGAAATTCGTGAAAGAATCGCATTCCTCCTCGATGAAGTCGGTCTTTCTCCGCATCATATCAACCGTTACCCCCACGAATTCTCCGGCGGACAGCGTCAGAGAATCGGAATTGCACGTGCGCTCGCCCTCAACCCATCCCTCCTTATCTGCGACGAACCTGTATCTGCCCTTGATGTCTCCATCCGTGCTCAGATTATCAACCTCCTCACAGACCTCAAAGAACGCCACAACTTCGCTTATCTCTTCATCTCCCACGACCTATCCGTCGTCGAGCATATCGCAGACCGCGTCGCTGTTATGTATCTCGGCAAAATCGTCGAAATAGCATCTTCTACAGAACTCTATAACCACCCTTCCCACCCCTATACTGTTTCTCTTCTCGACGCTATACCGCTACCTGACCCCAAACGCCGCAGAAATGTTACTCCCCTTAAAGGTCAAGTCCCTACTCTCGCTCATCTTCCCTCAGGCTGCCGATTCCATCCCCGCTGCGAACGCAAACGCCCAATCTGCGAAACTCATCAACCACCTTTAACAGAGGTCTCCCCTTCTCACTCTGTTCTTTGTCACTCTCCAATAAGTTGACTCATCCTCCGACTAACAAAAGGTTAAAAAATTAAGTATATATCTTCTCCTAATAAGCGTTGTGTATCAACATCAGAAACGCAAAATATAAATGGGTCAGTCTCTTTCTCAACGGTTGACGAATAGTACTCATTTCTGCTCTCTCAGAAGTGAGGCAAGTACCGAACGGCACTCTACCGGGCTCCGTTATTCACCTGGCTTTTAGTCCCCATAGGGAAGAATCCCGACTTGAAAACTGGTTCAGTGCATTAAAACTCTCTGCTGTTTGTTAGAATTGCAGAAAGGAATTGTCATAATTTGAGTTGAAAACAGCGGTTAGAGTTTGATAAAATTCTCGAGGTGTTTGCTAACGGGGGAAGGAAAATGAGAAAGCCTTCTGTAGAAAGGCGTAAGTATAAAAGGTTGAAACTCGAAGTCAAGGTGGAACTTCAATATTACAATCCTGAACTGGGAAGAAGCGAAATAGTGAGTGATATAAAGTCAAAAAACATAAGCGCAGGTGGTGTTCTCGTCCAATGTGGAAGAAGATTGTCTGTGGAGGACTTCGTAATAGCGAGATTTGTTCTGCCCTCAAAGCGTCGCTATATTATGGGACTCGCCAGGGTGGTGCGCGTGGAAGTGATAAAAGAAGGGTCAGAGTACGAAGTAGGGCTTGAATTTGTAAACTTTCGGAAAGAGGATGTAGAGGAACTGAACAAGTTTGTGGAACAAGAGGCGAAAGAATAGGGCAGGTTTCTTATTGGAATTTGAGACAAATAATAATATACTAAAGTGAAAGGCGCTATCGTCTAGAGGCCTAGGATATCACCCTCTCAAGGTGGAGACACGGGTTCGAATCCCGTTAGCGCCATTTGTTAAGATAAGTTTTTTAGAAAGAGACGAAGCATCAGTACAGCCCATAGTTTGAGTGAATTGTCTCTTCTGCCGCTTCTATGTTCCGCCAGCAGTTTACGCAAATAGCCGACATTGAGTAATCCTGTCTCGTCAGGTTGAAGGATGAGGCTATCGAAAAGAGTGCGCAGTTCGTGGTTGATGAGATACGCTGTCGGCGGATTAAATCCAACCTTTCTCCTCCTGAAAACATTCTTCGGTAGACGAGCGTTGAAAACGCGCCATAGTACATATTTCTGTCTGCGTGGGTTGTAGCGCAGTTTCGCTGGTAGAGCGGCGCAAAATTCGATAAGCATATGATCACAGAAAGGAACACGAACTTCGAGGTTGTGAGCACTGCTCATCCTGTCAGCATATTGCAGAATGTTGAATGGAAGGAAAGAGACAATATCAACTGCTGCTGCTCTTGAAAGCGGGTCTAATTTACGGAAGAGATTGAAGAGAGAGAGGATGAAGTTTTCAGGATTATGTTGAGTAAGCAGGTGAGCCGCTTCACCACAGAGGAGAAGGTTAAGTTCGTTGCGGTTGAAGTAACTGTTCCATCTGGCGTATGCTTTTTCGGGGCGTTCTCCAAGAGATGAAGTGAACTCGTGGTAACGACGCAGAAAGTGTAGCCCCTGTTCTGACTCGAATGGAATGAGAGCAGAAAGTAGATTCCCGATGACTTTTCTCGGAAGGGAGGGGATAAAATCGAGATTGCACAGAAAAGCATAGCCACGGTGACGGGGATACCCGAAAAAAATCTCATCGCCTCCGTCTCCTGCCAAGGCAACTTTGACAAACTGCCGAGTGGTTTCTGAAAGGCGGTAGGTAAGCAGTGCTGTTGGATTGCCAAAAGGCTGTCCGAAATGGGATAAGACTTCTAACAACAAGTCCTCTTTTGCGAAAGGGTGTGCGGAAGTGATTATGCTTGTAAACCCGAGATGGTTAGCCACTTCTTTAGCGAATCTTGTTTCATCGTTTGCAGAAAAGCCTGGGAATGTAACTGTGATGGCTTTTAAGTTTCTACCTGCTGCTGCGGCGATTGAACTTGAATCAATGCCGCCAGAAAGAAAAAGCCCTACTTCCACATCAGCAATGAGGCGCATTCTGATAGATTCTTCAATGAGAGTGTTTATATATTCATAAACCTCACCTCTTTCCTGAATAGGCTCCGCTGGAAGCGACCAGTATCTTCGTATGGTCAGGGTTCCGTTCTGATAGATTCCATAATGGGCAGGTGGTAACTCGCTTATGTCTTTAAAAAATGTGTTTGGTGGAATTGTGTATCCATAGTGGAGATAGTCAATCATTGCTATGAGATTCAATCTATTTGAAATACTCTTCCACTGGCGAAGTGCAGCAATTTCAGAGGCGAAAGCGAATGCAGAATCTTTTAATGCGTAGTAAAACGGCTTTTCGCCAATGCGGTCGCGTGCGAAAAATAATATTCCCCTTTTGGAATCGTAAAGTGCAAATGCAAACATACCACGGAACTTCTGGAGAGAGTATACCCCCCATTGTTCATATGCATGAATCACGACTTCGCTGTCGGAGTTCGAGCGGAAGCGGTGACCCAACGCTTGAAGTTCGGAGCGTAACTCGGCAAAATTGTAAATCTCGCCATTATAAGTAAGATGAAGCGAGCCATCTTCATTCGGCATCGGCTGACTGGCAGCGGAAGAGAGGTCGATTATGGCAAGCCGTCTGTGTCCGATGGTTGCGGGCGGGCTGTTAAATGGAATAACACATTCAGAGTCAGGTCCACGATGCGCCAGTGCACCACACATTCTTCGAATGGTAATCTCATCGTTTACGCCAATCATGCCGCAGATGCCGCACATTGCACTTTGTACCTCATTTCCGAGGTTGCGACGCGGTTACTACAATATTCCAACCGAATCGTCGAGGCACTATTTTATGTAACCATCTTGGTAAAAATACTCTTCTTGCTACTCGCAGGTCATATGGAGTAACCACAGTATCAATTCTTACTTTCCGGAAAGAGGATAGGAAAAGGCTTCTTGCCTCTTTAATTGAGAAGGCTTTGGTGCCGGGGCTTTCAATACAATTGGCTATCATTTCCTTGAGGCTGCGAAAGTTCTTGCCTTTTAATACGCAAAAAAACAATATAGCCTGAATTACGAGAAGGGATTTCAAATTATATATCATTACCGTTGCTCTGCCTGATGGACGCTGGACTCTTGATATTTCTTTTGTGCTTGCAAAAATGTCCGGAGTATGATGGAGAACACCCCACGAGTATACTATGTCAAACTCATTTGATTTGAACGGAAGATGTTCGCAGTCTCCTTGTACAAGACAATATGGATTTTGTTGCTCAGACCTTTTGAGAGATATGAGCAGACTTTTGTAAGAAAGGTCAATCCCAACCGCAAGTTCGGCGTATTTTGTCCAACAAGAGAAGTCAATACCGGTTCCTGTTCCGATTTCAAGCACCTTTTTACCTTGCGCAGCCTTAAAA
>JAOAAR010000091.1 GCA_026418755.1 Planctomycetota bacterium | reverse complement strand
CATTCCTATATAACGCCCGAATAGAAGGACACCCCTTCACATCAACTCGCACAAACTCTATGCCACTCCCCACATCCGCGGGGAAAATCCTCATAAACGCCCTCTCCCCTGTATGAAGACCCCTCCCCTCAATCTCCACAACCTTCTTCAGAGTCTTCTGCAGTATCACCATCCCTTCTCCCCATAATCCTCCTCATCAACTCAGGCAACGCCCGCACCGCCGCCCTCTCCCTCTTCTCCTTTATATGCTCCTGCGCAGGATACCCCGCCACCGTCAAACCATCCGGAACACTCTTCGTCACCCCTGCCTTCCCCGCCACACGCACCCGATTACCCACACGAATATGCCCGTCCACCCCCGCCTGCCCCGCAACAACCACATCATCCNCCAAACGCGCACTCCCAGCAATCCCTACCTGCGCAACCAGAAGATTCCTCCTCCCCACCACAACATTGTGCGCTATGTGCACAAGATTGTCAATCTTAGTCCCCGCCCCTATCCGTGTCGCATCAAAACGCGCCCTGTCCACACATACACACGCACCCACCTCCACATCATCCTCAATAACAACTACCCCATAATGCCTCAACTTCCTGTGCCTCTCCCCCTCCCTCCTATAACCAAATCCATCACAACCTATCACAGAATTCGAATGAATAACCACTCTCTTCCCAATCCTACACCTCTCCCCTATATAAACCCCAGGATGTAAAAACGACCCCTCACCAATAACCGCCTTCTCCCCTATATAAACCTGCGCAACGCAAATAACCCCGTCCCCAATCACCGCACCTCCCTCAACAACACAAAACGCCCCAATAAAACATCCCTCACCCACAATAGCATCAGGCGAAACATACGCATAAGGCGAAATAAAATCCCGAAAATACTCCTTCGGCGGCGGATACAAAAGTAAAGCCGCCTTCTCCACAGCCTCCTCCACCTTCTCCACACGCAGAAAAACCTTCCCCTCTGGCACCTCCACCTCAGCATCCTTCCCCACAATTATACACCGCGCCCTCGTACCCTTAAGAAACGCCTCATACCTCTTCTCCGCTACAAACGACAAAGAACTCTCCTCCGCTACATCAAGCGCAGCAATCCCCTCAACCACTACACCACCATCCCCCTCAACAACCGCCCCCAACTCCCTCGCCAACTCCTCAACACTCATCCCCATAACAAACGCCTCACAAACCCCTACTTCTATTTCTTCTCCCCTGCCTTCTTCTCCTTCTCATACTTCTCATTCAACAGTTTCACCACATCCTCCGTCACCTCTATCCCCTATCCGCATAAAGAACAAACTTCCTCCCCGCATAACCCCGAATCTCCGTCCACGAAAGTTTCTCCACCGCAACATTCTCCTTCCTGAAAATCGCAGAAAATCCATACTGCTTCCCATACTCCTCCACCGCCGCCTCAATGTCGCTTAACAACCTCCGCGCCATCTCCTCCGCCTTCATCTTCACCGCATTGTACGCCCGCTTCTGCTCCGCCTGAAACTCAAACTTCAATTGCTCCACCTCCTCCATAGTGTCAAAATACTCCTGCGAACTCGGCGAAAGCTTACGCGCCCGCTCCTCCAACCTCCCCATCTTCTTCTGCACCTCCTGCTGCTTCCCCTCCAAATACTTGTTATACTTCTCCTCCTCCTCCATCAACTCATCCTGACACTTCTGCCACTTCTCATACCCCTTCGAAATCCTCTCCATATCAACCACACCTATCTTCAACTCCCCCCTCCCCTGAGAAAATAAACTCGGCAGAACAAAAAATAGAACCCCACCACATAACAAAATAAAACCCCACCTCCATCCCATCCTACAAACCTCCAAAATCTCCCAAATTAACCCCTATTCTACCAAAAAGAAAAAACTCCGTCAACCTCAAAACAACCACCAATACCTTTAAGAGATAAGCACCTTACACCATCATTCGGAATCCGAATCTAACCAGACTGATTTATGGTGCGCTTGCAGGTGTCTACCTGCCCCCGACGAAGAAGAGACTGGTAGAGTAGCCCCCGCTGGCATATTGAATCGTTACTCTTCCGCCTCTTGTGTACTCTCGCAGCCAAGACAAAAACAAAAATATTAGCCGAAACAGCATCCTTAACCAAAATCTGGATATAAGGCTGATTTCAGTGTGAATGCCACACATCTGACCAGTATGCTACTCAGGGTTCCGTCCAGCAGAAGATTCCCTGCTCAAGTATCCGACTCAGCCGATGTTAGCGACGAAGCAGATTCTATCTGCCTAATAGCCCTCTCCTTCTACTGAACACCTCGTGAAATACAATCATCGCCGCCCATTCATTCATCTCTTTGAAAACAGAAGGAACTCCACTCTTCGCCTCGCCCACCTCTCTCTCCTCTTCCCCTCCCCCTAGCGATGTCAGCCTGCCTTCCCCTACCCCTCCTATGCCCAACCCCAAACCCACTCCCTCTCCTTCAAGAGGGAACCCAATCTCGCTTATGCCAAGAACCTTCTCCTTATGTCTATCATACTCTTCTGAAGAGCCACTCTCCTTTCGCTTTTCCTCTCTAACTCCTTCTCCCTTCTCTCCTTCTTCCTCCACTCTCTCCCTCTCTATTAGATGCCTCACAGGCAACTCCGGACGATGAGCCCTGTAAGCCTCCATCCTTCTCCTCTTCGCCGCTTCAGAAATTCTCCCCGCAATCACCGAGATGATGACAAAAACCAGAAAAACTATTACACCTATCAGGTCTTCCACTTTATTCCCCCTTGTGCCCCGACTCAGATTTCGGCTTCGGATGAGCGCTCTCCGCAATCGCCTCCCGCATCGATGTATCCGCCAACACATTCTTCAAATTGTAGTAATCAAACACCCCCAACTTGCCACTCCTGAACGCATCCGCAATCGCCCTCGGTATCTCCGCCTCCGCTAACACCACCTGTGCACGGTTCTCTTGCGTCAGCGCCTTCATCTCCTGCTCCCTCGCAATCGCAAGCGCCCTCCTCTCCTCCGCCTTCGCCCTCGCCACCCTCATATCCGCCTCCGCCTGGTCCGCCTGCAACCTCGCCCCTATGTTCGTACCCACATCTATGTCCGCTATGTCCAGCGAAAGTATCTCATACGCAGTCCCAGCATCCAACCCCTTCTTCAACACCGTCCTGCTTATCAAATCAGGATTCTCAAGCACCTCTTTGTGACTCATAGCAGAACCTATCGTCGTCACTATCCCTTCCCCAACACGCGCTATAATGGTCTCCTCCGTCGCACCACCAACCAACCTCCCTATGTTCGCACGCACCGTGATTCTCGCCTTCACCTTCAACTGAATCCCGTCTTTCGCCACCGCATCTATTGTCTCCCTGACACGCGCCGGGTCCGGACAGTCTATTACCTTCGGATTCACCGATGTCCGCACCGCATCATAAACATCCCGCCCCGCCAGGTCTATACCCGTCGAAGTCTTATAATCCAATGGTATGTTTGCCCTGTCCGCAGCAATCAGCGCCCTAATCACCCTCGGCACATTCCCTCCTGCCAAATAATGCGCCTCTAAATCCTTCGTCTTCACTACAAGCCCCGCCTGCACAGCCATTATCTTCGCATTCACTATCACCGCAGGGTCAACCTTGCGCAGCCACATCCCTATCAGGTCAAACATCCCAATCTGCGCCCTCGTCATCACGCACCGTATCCACAACGAAAAAAACTTCAAAAACAATCCCAGCCCAATAAGAACCAGAATCCCTACCACAATAAGAACAAAAATCAACACCCCTGATAAACTTGAACTCTCCTGCGCCAGATAAAACATCTCTATAACCCCCAAATGGACTTACATACCCTATCTTAAATCTACATCTCCACTTTTGCAACCAGAATCTCCTCTCTTCCAAAAACCCTTTCCCACTGCGCAAAAGAAAAAACAGAAAGGCACCTTGCAGACAATCCATTGAGATTGACAACAACAGAAAGGTTTAATCAAAAATCCTACCATTTTGGTAGGATTTTCTTCTCCTTTCTCGTCTAAAATCGTATAAAACAATTAAACCCTATCAAGATGGTAGGATTTTTATGAGGAATCGGATGTAGGAGGAAACTTGTGAAAGAGAAAAGGATTTTTGAGAATGTTTTGGAAACAGTAGGGAAGACTCCGCTTGTGCGGATTCGCCGTTTCTCTTCCGGCAGTTATGCCGATGTGGTCGCAAAAATAGAAGCCCGAAACCCTTGCGGCTCCGTTAAAGACAGGATTGCGATAGCGATGATTGAAGATGCCGAACGGAAGGGTCTCCTGAAAAAGGATTCTGTGCTCGTTGAGCCGACAAGTGGAAACACAGGGATTGGGCTAGCGATGGTCTGCGCGGTAAAGGGTTATAAACTTGTACTCACGATGCCTGAAAGTATGAGTATTGAGAGGCGCAAACTTTTAAAAGGGTTAGGGGCAGAGATAGTTCTCACTTCTGCAGCGGACGGCATACCTGGCGCTGTAAGAAAAGCGGAAGAGATAGTGAAAGAGCGGAATGGCGTGATGTTACAACAGTTTAAAAACCCTGCCAATCCAGAAGTTCATCGCAAAACGACAGCGGAAGAAATCTGGGATGACACTTCTGGAGAAATCGACATATTTGTTGCAGGGGTCGGAACAGGAGGGACGCTCACTGGTGTAGGAGAAATCTTGAAGAAGAGGAAGAAGGAGATAACGGTTGTTGCAGTAGAGCCGGCGAATTCAGCGGTTTTATCGGGCGGCAAAGCAGGGAGGCACAAGATTCAAGGAATAGGAGCAGGTTTTGTTCCTGAGATTCTTAACCGCAAAGTTATAGACGAGATAATTCCTGTAAAAGATGAGGATGCGCTTGATGCAGCGCGGGAGTTGATGAAAAAGGAAGGAATCTTGGCAGGGATTTCATCAGGAGCGGCTGCGTATGCTGCGCTTACTGTCGCCCCGCGACCGAAAAACAAAGGGAAATTGCTTGTCGTTTTGTTGCCTGACACGGCAGAGCGTTACATCTCTACTGAACTGTTCTCTGATTAGGGAGGAGAAAAAGAATGAGAGTGAGCACGAAAGTGCGATATGGACTGCGCGCGGTTATTGAGTTGGCGAGAAGCAGTGGTGATTTTGGTGGAAGGAGAAAGCCCCCTTTGCGCACCGACACAGAGAGAGGAGGGATGAAGTGTATAATCCATCGCGGTCTGGTGCCGTTGACTTGGATTGCTGAGCAACAGAACATCTCCTTGAAGTATCTTGAGAGGATTTTCGGGAGGCTAAAGAGAGCGGGACTCTTAGAGAGTTCGAGAAAGAGAGGAGGGGGGTATCGCTTGAAAAAGTCCCCTGATAAAGTGACTGTGGGGGAGATAATGAGAGCGCTCGGAGATGAGACTTCTCTTCTTAGATGTGTTAGGAACGCGGATGTGTGTGAGCGTTCAAAGAGATGCGCGACCCGAGGTTTTTGGAAGAGTTTGTCGGACCTGATAGATATGACGGTGGAGAGAACCACCATTGCCGATTTTCTGTAAATTTGGGCAAACTATGAGGAGTTGTTTAATGAGCAAAAGGGTTAATGCGAGGGGATTCTATGAAATATTATGTGAGAGAATGGGGTTGCTCAAGACAGCACTTGTAGCGTATTCGGGAGGGGTAGACAGCACAGTAGTTGCTAAGGCGGCGAAGGATACGGGGATAAAATTCTTATCTGTGTTTTGCGATTCTCCGCTTGTGCCGAAGTATCTTAAAAAGCAGGCGAAAGAAGTTGCGAGAGAGTTGGACTTGCCGCTTTTAGTCATCTACAAAGATGAGTTGAAGGATGAGCGGTTTTGTGCGAATCCGAAGGAGCGGTGTTACATTTGCAAGAGCGGATTATTTGAGATTTTAAGGGGTATCGCTTCCAAACACCGGCTCAATTCAATCGCTGTCGGGACGAATGCGGATGATGTGAATGATGTTAGACCTGGGATGAGAGCGGAAGAAGAGTATGGAGTTGTAAGACCGTTGCTTGAGTGCGGAATAGGGAAGAGAGGGGTTCGTGCGATAGCACGGTATTTAGGGTTGTCGAATGCAGGAGCGCCATCGGAAGCCTGTCTTGCGTCGCGGATCCCTTTCGGCAGTCTAATCACTTTTGAAAAATTGAGGATGGTAGAGAAGGCGGAGGATTTTTTGAGAAGATTGGGTTTTGCGGGCTGCAGAGTGAGGAATCACGAGGGGCTGGCGCGGATTGAGTTGCGTAGCGCAAGCGAGTTCCGCAGGATGGGTGAGAGGATGCGCAGCAGGATACATAACAGACTCAAACGGTTCGGTTTTGAATTTGTCACACTTGATGCACTTGGCTACCGCAACACTACAAACAGCTAACAGTTAGAAACAAAAACCTTGACGGAGCAGTGTCAAGGTAGTAAAAATCTCTTTTGGTGTTAGAGGAGGAGATGTTGATGGGAAGAGGTGTATTATCGGTCATTTTGGCAATCTATCTATTGGTGTTTATTGGAGTGGGGTTGGGCGGTTGCGGGATGGAGCCGACCACGCAGGAGGATGTGAAGCAACCTGTTGAGAAGAAGCCAGAAGAACCCGCAACGCCTGAAACTCCAAAAACTCCGGAGGAGCCCGCTGAGAAAGAGTCAAAAGATGGCTGATGCGGGCGTGAGTGAAGCACAGAAGTTATCTGCTGCTACAACAGGAACATTTTGCTCGCCCGTGCGAGAGCGTACCGCTTACTGACCTGGTTGCGGGGGTGGAGGAGCAACTCCCTTTTCTTGCATCTTCTTGAAGAGATACAATTCGATTGGGTCATCGGGTATTTTTATCTTATCGAGCGGGTCTTCGATTTGCATAGCGAGGTAACCATTGTATTTCTCAGCGCCCAACAGTCGCCTCATCTCATTCTTTGTCTCTTCCTTTATCCTCTGCGCCTCTTCGAAATATGTCTTCTCCATTCCTGGCACATTCTCTTTCATAATCCGTCCGAAAAACTTGATGAAGACTCTCCGCGCACCTTCTTCACCCTCCGTCTGAAGTGCTGGAATCAATTCGTTTGCCATATCATCGAGGAGATTAGAGCCGTCTGCTCGCGGAGTTAAAAGGAGGTTCTTCACACTCTCTTTTTTCGAGCGGAGTAAGTGTTCAAGACTGTCTTTCTCTGCCGCACTCAAATTCAGTCTTATCGAAAAGTCGTCGAGAGCGATTTTCCCTAAGACCGGTTCCACCCGCTCGCTCACCGCCTCCTTCACTAATCTCTTCAATTCCTCTTTACTCAACTGCTCCTTACCTGAAATTGATGAAACTGATGGAAGTCCTGTTGATGGCGCTTCTCTGAGAG
>JAOAAR010000090.1:2387-7348 GCA_026418755.1 Planctomycetota bacterium | reverse complement strand
GTTCTATGTCTCTTAGTTTTTTGAAATGCGGGTGTTTGGCAAATTCCTTTCTGACTTCTTCAAGAATTTTGGAAAAGTGTTTTGTTACTCCGATTACTCCTTCACGGCGTTTAATTTTTTCATACAACTTGTCAGCATACTCGTTTATTTCTTCTGTTAATTGTCTCTCGATAGACTTTCCCATAGTTATTTCCTGTTAATGACAGTTAGCATTATTATATTGTAGCGTATGAAAGAAAAACTGCAACGGGTTTTCTTTGTGGGGCAGAAAAAGGTTGAGGGATGCTATACTTGTTGTTCGTAGGTGGTGATTTTTGAGATGCGGCGGGCGTGGGGTTCGCCTTCAAATTCCGTTAAAAGCCACACCTTGAGAATCTCTTCGGCAACATCTTTTGAGACGAATCTCGCTGCAAGGCAGAGCGTATTAGAATCGTTGTGCTGGCGTGAGATTTTGGCGATTTCAGGTGTCATCGCAAGGGCGGCGCGGACTCCTTTCACTTTGTTTGCGCAGATGGACATTCCGATACCACTACCGCAGATGAGGATTGCACGCTCGACTTCTCCTTTCGTAAGCGATTCGGCTGCTGGAAATGCGAAATCAGGATAGTCGCAGGGTTCTTCGGAATCCGTGCCGAAATCTTTGATTGTATGTCCGAGTTTTTTAAGAAATGATTTCAAAGATTCTTTAAGTTTGAACCCAGCGTGGTCTGAAGCGAGTGCAATTTGCACTTGTATCATCTCCTCTATCACCCTGTTTTTATAAATAAGGAGTCGCTTTCAGAAGCGCACTCAAGGGACACCTCAATTTAATTAGTTTTGATTTTTGTAGGTTTTGTGGTTCGGGATTCGAGTATTTTCTCAACTATTGTTTTAAGAGAATCGTTTATTTTTGCTGCGACATTCCGATAAACTTCGATAGGCTGTCCGATTGGGTCTTCGATTCCCTGCGGATGGAGAAGTTCCACTTTTGAAAGAAGAGCAGGGTTAACGCTCTCAATGTGCTTTCTATGATAATCTCCCATAACGATGATGAGGTCTGCGTCCTCCAGCATTTGCGGTGACAGGTGTCTTGAACGGTGGGCGGAGAGGTCGTAGCCGTATTCAAGCATCGTTTGGAAGGCGTTTTCGGATGCGCGCATCCCTTCCGTTGCAGCGGTACCTGCGGAGAGAATGTAGAACCCTTCACTTTCGAGTTCCTTTATGTTTATACCCAACGCCTCTGACAAGCGCATACGCAAAAGCGCTTCAGCCATCGGACTCCGACACAGGTTACCTGTGCAAACGAAAAGAATGATTGTGATTTCAGAAGGGTCGAGTTCTGATTCAGGTAAGGCACCTTTGCGAAGAATCTTCATCTTCCTCAGTCCAGTGATTTGAACAACAGTTGATGCTGTTCTGAGCGGAGATTTTCCACCATCTACAACGGCGTCAATCTTTCCATCAAAGTATTTAAGGACTTCCTGGGCATCAGTAGCGGGTGCGAGTTCACTCGGATTCGCAGACGGCGCTATCACAGGAACTTTCGCTCTTTCAATGATGGCACACGCTATGTTGTCTTTCGGAAATCGCAATCCCACCGTTGAGCCGTCAGGCGTATCAAGAACAAGCGTAAGAGGACCAGGCCAGAATTTTCTCTCAAAATGACGCGCCAGCGGCGGCATCGTGTTCACATATAACCACACAGCGTCAGAAGAGGCAATGTGAACAGTGTAGTGTTTCTCAGCACTACGCTCTTTCACTATATTTAGCCTTTCTACAGCCTCGGGAATGGCCCTATTCACTGCTAAGCCGTACACCGTCTCCGTCGGGATTGCTACAATTCCCCCTTCGCGAATCAAGTCCGCTGCCTCTCTTATCGCCTCTTCGTTGGGCGATTTCCGGTTAATCTTGAAAACCTTTGTTTTTGATGTTCTCCCTTTTTTCCCTGACATACTCCTCTCTCTTTCAAAAAGGTCTGAAATACTCTACCGCCGTCTCGTATAAATTCGGGTCAACAGTCTTGAGTTTTGCTACTCCTTCTTCAAGCGGGACTTCAACAATCTTGTTGCCTTGAAGAGCAACCATATAGCCGAATCTCCCTTCAAGCACCAGTCGCGCTGCTCTCATACCGAACCTGATTCCCAACACTCTGTCGAATGCGGTAGGAGTGCCACCTCTTTGTAGATGCCCCAAAATCACAGTGCGCGTCTCAAACCCTGTCTTCTGCTCAATCAATTGCGCCAACTGGTTGCTAATCCCTCCCAAATAAATGTTGCCAAATTCGTCTTTCTTCTCAGAAAGTTTTGCGAAATCTCCTTCCTTTAGTTGTACCCCTTCTGCCACTACTACTATGTTGTAATTGTGAGCCTTCGAACGAGCCCGATGCCGCTTCAGAAGAGTGCAAACCTCGTCAATGTCAACAGGCTTCTCCGGTACAAGAATCACATCTGCACCCCCTGCCAGCCCCGCATATGTGGCTATCCACCCCGCATGCCTGCCCATAACCTCCACCACTAAAACCCGATGATGGCTCTCCGCAGTCGTCTTGAGACGGTCAATCGCCTCCATCGCAACATTCACCGCAGAGTCAAACCCGAATGTGAAATCGGTCGCGGAAATGTCGTTGTCAATCGTCTTTGGAACCCCTACAATCGGAATCTTCTCTTCTTTCCAGAGACGGTTCGCAACTCCTAATGTGTCGTCGCCGCCAACAGCAATCAACGCATCTAACTGAAGACTCTTCATCGTCTCCTTCAACTTCGGGATGTTCTTCTTCGCATCCTTGTAAGGATTGGTTCGAGATGTTCCAATGATTGTTCCGCCAAGAGGCAGAATCTCGCTCGTGTTCTCCATAGTCAACTCCATTGAGTCACCTGTAAGCATCCCTTTCCATCCGTCCAGTAACCCAAGGACGCGAACATTTTGTTTGTTCAACTTCCTTACGGCAGAGCCAATAACGGCATTCAGTCCAGGACAGTCGCCTCCGCCTGTCAAAATACCAACACACTTGAGATTCATAGACTACCTCTTAAAACATTCTACAAAACTATTTTTATCAGATGATAGTTTCTTTGTCAAACAAAAATGAGATGTGGCAGAACGGTGAGAGTCTCAATTCTACCCAGTTATTATTAGGTTACTCGGCACCGTAATACCGCAGAATCTGCGAGATGCAGAAAGCAGGTGATGAGAAAGAAACAGACTCGATTTCTTTGCTGATTGTTAACGGAGCCCGGAAATGACAAAAAGAGTGTTAGGCTCTTTCGATATAAGTGCCGGAGCGAGTGTCAATCTTCACCTTGTCGCCTACTTTAACGAAAAGAGGAACTTTTATCACAAGACCGGTGGAGAGTTTTGCAGGTTTTGAGCCTCCTGTGGCAGTGTCTCCCTTTTCCCCGGGGTCGGTCTCAACCACCTCCAATACCACAGACTCAGGTGGCTCAACACTCAAAACTTCCGTTCCTTTCAAAAAGGACACATAATAGGTCTCGTTCTCTACCAGATACGGGAGTACACTCTCCATCTTTGCTCTCTCAATCTCTACCTGCTCGTATGAGGAAGGGTTCATAAAAACGAACATTTCGCCGTCGCGGTATAAGTATTCCATCTCTTTCCGCTCAATAAATGCTCGCTCCACTTTCTCCTCTGAACGGAAAGTGTACTCTATTATTTTACCGTCTTTAAGACAGCGCATCTTGACTCGGACAAACGCCCCACCCTTACCAGGCTTGGTGTGGTAGAACTCAAGAATTTGATAAAGATTACCATCGTTATGAATGATGGTTGTACCAGCACGCAGTTCGTTAGCAATCATAGAATCTCCCTACCAAATAAACCACCAGTACGAAAGAGAGGGAACGCACTCTCTCATTTGTTCCGTATGTCAATCATTATATCCTGAAACTTGAGCCCCATGCCGAATTTCCCGTTTGTAGTCGATATGCGAATCGGCTCACATACCAAAGTGACTCCTCTGAAGTCTTTGTTGCGGAACTTGAGGCGCAGAATGAAAGGTTGCGCCGGGAAGGATTTCCGCTGAAGAGCGAAGTTTGAAAGAAACACTCCCGTAGCGCTTAAATCCTGAATCGTTGCCTTGCCGCTGGTAAAGAGCCGCTTGTTACGCAGTAGAACTTCCACATCGCAACGAAGTCGCACCTTCTTCCTTCCAGCCGAACGATACCGCGCCTCTAAATGCGTGAACGCCTCTTTCTTGACATTATCCAGTCCACTTCTGTCAATCTCCTCGAGCGAAAATTGCTCCCCCACTTTTTCTTCTTTCTTATCCTGCATATTGTCTCCTATCATATCAGAACCGCTCCATAACAGTTGCCTTTAATGGACCTCCACTGGTGAAAACTTTGTCCCAGTAAGATTGGGAATGCTCATATGGAGTCATCTTCAGTCCACTTATTTCAGCAGCCTGCACTATTACAGGCTTCACTACTTCGCGTTTCGGTAACGGATAATACTTGTCCAATGCGGCGTCCATATCCTGCGGCGTGGTCTGGAAAAGTTTGACCGCTCCTCCAACCAGTTTGCGCAACTGATAGATGACTTTTATGTCAACCTGAAAAAGGTTCTCAATCGCTAAACAGGTGATTTCCCCTACTTTCCCTAATGGAACTGCACGGAAACGGCGAGCATCTTCCATCGAAAGTAACGAAATTGCCTCTTTGGTGAGAGGGTAATTTTCCAAGCGAACTTTGGGTACTCTGTAACGAGAGAGAAGAGTGCTGATGAGTTGAATCTCTGAAATGTGTCCTGAACCCATCACCGCTTTCCCTAGCAGGGAAGGAGTTCCCTCTGCTCGGATTTGCTCTTGAATATACTCGTTCGTGAGAGGTCCTTCTGCCAGAAGGATTCTCCCGATTCGAATCTGTTCACTTGATAGTCCGTTCGGCATAACGAAAATTCCCCCAAATTGGATAAAATTCTACATACAGAAAACTCTTCTTTCAAGAAATTTCTTATTAGTGCTGTAA
>JAOAAR010000090.1:0-2377 GCA_026418755.1 Planctomycetota bacterium | reverse complement strand
GAAGTGACCATTGCATAATATAATTTTTCGCGTTTGATGGCTCGGAAGGAGAAAGAGATGTCGGAACTCAAAGTGAGATTTTCAAGATTTGCGACGGCGAAAGAAGTCTTTTTGGCGGAACTTTCTGGCTCTATAGATGCATCCACCGTTGACAAGTTTCAAGAAGAGTTGCAGAAGGCACGCAAGCAAGGGGTGAACAAATTGGTTCTGGATGTGTCGGGAATAAAATATGTCAACTCGACGGGACTTGGTTCTCTTGTCAAGTTTGCAGATACTTTCCGCTCTGCTGGCGGTGGTCTTGTTCTGTTGAAAGTCCCTCCAAAGATGAAAATAGTCATAGAAATGTTGGGGCTTCACGAATTCTTCGATATGTATAATACTTCAAGAGAGGCGCTGGTGAAATTAGGCTACGGGGCTGCAGCATCTGCTCAGCCTGCAGAAGAGGTATCAGCACCGACCACACCGAAACCGCCGGTGAATACAGAAGCGCCTACGCTTGTAAAACCTGGGGCGGCTCCTACACCACAACCTTCTCCGGTTACACCGCTCGCTCCGAAAGTGGCTAAACCTACTGCTGCTCCAAGTGCACAGCCACCTGCTGCCGCTAGCCCAAAACCTGCTGCAACTGCTCCAAAGCCTACCACGCCCACTCCATCAAAAGCCGCTCCATCTCGCCCCCGAACTATCGCTCCTCGGGGTTATCCACAGATTATTCCCTGTGCCTCTTGCAGTGTTGACATTGAGATTGGCGGTGCAGGCAGTTATAAATGCCCACGATGCAGTTCTCTCATCTACGCAGATAACGCAGGAAATGTGAACTTTTACGGAGTCAAAAAACCTATTCCTCTCCAGTTGGTTCTGGTATCTGACGGGGTTTCAACCGAGGCGCTTAAAAGGTTTGTTGGTGCCGTTGCTGAACAAGCCGGCTTTGATGCTGCAGCAGCGAATGCGATAAAATCTGCCACCGAAGAAGTGGCTCAAGTCATCGCTTCTTCGGTTTATAATAACTCGGAGAATACATACAGCGTGATGGTCTTGGTGGAGCCTCAAGGATTAACAATAAAATTTGCTGACCACGGTGAAAGTCTGCCGCAGGACGCAAAACGGAAACTCTTTCCTCAATCTTCGCTTGCCTTTGAAGAGTTTGAGATAACACCACACCAGAAAGGTGGGAACATCATAAGGCTGTTCAAAAAGAAATAAGTGTGACAATGTGACACCATCGTAACGGTGCAAGAGAATCAGGAGGAAAATTGGTTGCAGAAAACCGGTTGAAAAAACGCCGAAAAATTTTTGGGGAACTTTTCTGATTTTTTCAAGTCAAATAAAGAGAGGTTTTTGGAGGTATCTTTTATGCGCAGGTTTTTTGTTTTCGTTCTCTTCATTTTGGCGGTTGCGTTCTTATACGCTCAGCAACCTGCTGAAACGAAGACAGGGCGCGTGGTTCTCTACAAGCAAGGGCTTGGCTATGTAGAGAAGACTGTGACAGTTGATGGCGACGCAAGTATTGAGTTGATTTTCGACGAGAAGGACATCCCGGATGTTTTGAACTCTCTTGTTGTCGTTGACCTCGGTGGAGGTGTCGTGACCAGCATCGGCTACGAATCGAAGACTCCGAGGGAGAAACTTCTGAGCGAGGTGTTGGGAGGACGCGATGTAGCAGGGCTTGTCGGCATCCTTACCCTTTTTAAGGGTGCGGAGACTGTGTTCCAGACCGCAGGGACAGAGATTCGCGGGCGCATCGCAGGTGTGGAGCAGTATCAGAAGACGAAAGAGATGACCAGTTGGCGTGTGACAGTGATGAAAGATTCGGGCACAATCGAAGGATTTGACATCTCCGATGTCACTTCATTCAAACTGGTTGACGAATTGCTTCAGAAAGACTTGCAGAAGTATCTGAAGCTCTACAGCGAAGCGTTCAGAAAGGAGCAGAAAAAAATTGTTATCAATACGAAAGGGCAGGGCAAACGGCAAGTTTTCCTCTCCTACACAATCGAATTGCCTGTCTGGAAGACGACGCACAGGTTCGTTGTGAAAGGGAACAAGGCGTTATGTCAGTCCTGGGCCGTTGTTGACAACACAACTATGGAAGAGTGGAAAGATGTGAATATGACTCTTGTCTGCGGAGTTCCTGTCACATTCCAGTATGATATATATTCGCCGCTATTCACACTCCGTCAGAAGATCAGTCCGACCCAGTCGGTCGCTGCTCCTGTTGCTGAGCCTCAAGCACCTGCTCCTATGGCAGCGGTGGAGAAGGAGATGAAAGAGAGGAGGAGGTCAGGGAGAAAGATGGAAGATGTAGAGGGAAAACTTGCAAAGGAATCGGAGAAGTTTGATGAGGACTACGGGGTCGGTGGTGGTAGGGCGGAACCAC
>JAOAAR010000089.1 GCA_026418755.1 Planctomycetota bacterium | reverse complement strand
CTCGGAGATGTGTATAAGAGACAGGTGGCGGCCCAGGCCACGGCTTCGGCCTCGCCCGGGAGGGCCAGGAGGTCCACGACGGAGCCGACGCGGAGGTTGCCGATGGTATCCCCGTACTTCTTTCGGAATCTTTTCTTGAAATTGGCATAGGGGCTCGTCGCTCACGCTCTTATGGTGTCCTTGTCCGCACAGAATGAACCGACTGCAAGAAGGGGAAAAATGGCACATTGAACCCATTTTAATGGGACAGGTTTTACTTGAATCGTAATGGGAAGTTATCCATTTTGTCAATTGTTGACGAAAAACTGGCACGCTACATTTTTTAAACGAAAACTCCTATCTGCCCTGTCCGCTTGCTTTCCTCACTTCGACGATGACGACTATCTCTACCTCTTTTTCTCCCTTTTCTCTTTTGTCTCTTTGAAGTACTTGTGGCTCAGCAGCCTTTCCGGGAGCGTCGTCCTTCTCCCCACTCTCTTCGTCCGAAAGATTCTGTTCAGGTTTAAGGACTGACAGGAGGACTCTCCACCCTTGCTCATTCGTATCAAATCTCACCTCAACAGAACTGTTCCTATGCACCTCGGAACGCTTTGCTATTTTCTCGTCTTCTTCAGCGATGCTGCTCAACTGCTTTAACAACTTTTGGGCTGCTTCCTCTCCTAATATCAGCCTCACTTCTTTCCGTTCAACAGACAACGCTTGTAAAGCATTCTCAATCTCTTTTACATACTTATCTGCCTCTTTTTTCTTCTGCTTTTGTAATTCCTCTTTTCGTTGCTCTGTGCCCAAGGTTCTATCATCTTCCTGCTTCTTGGCGACTTCTTGGGGATAGTCTTCTCTCTCTTTTTTTTCAAAATCTTTCTCTTCGGGTCTTTTTGCTACTCCAGGCGGTGTTAACGCTCTTTGAGGTGCCCCTGGGCTTGGCACAGGAACATCAAGCGGTTCTTGAGCAGTCTTGCCGAGTCTTTCTTCTTTCTCTAATTCTTTTGCTCCCTGCCGGATAGAGGGTGCTTTAAACCCCTCTCCTTCTCGTGGCATTTCGACTTTTTCTTGTCTTAACTTACCGTCTGCCTTTCTCTCTTCTGCGACAGTCTGAGCGGCACCTGTGTCTGCTGCAGGCTCAAGAGGCTTTTTACTTGCTTCTCTTATCGTTTCATCTTCATCTTTTTTTCGAGGGGCTTTCTCGGAGTCAGATGGAGCCTCCCGATGAGAAGGTGGCTGCACTTCGTCCGGTCTCTGCCCCTCTACTTTAACAGGCTGCCATTGAAGCGAGAGGAGGAGAACGACGAGAAGGAGAGCAGCAGCCGCCGTTGATATGGTAGAAAGAGTTCTCCAAAGAGAGAGTTTTTCTCCTCTGATTGCGTCTTTTATGCGAAGTTTGAGAATCTCGGGTGCTTTATGCTTTGGAAGGGAGCGGACAGAATCAACCACCCGCTTAAGAGTATCGTACTCGTCGGCGCAAGAAGCACACTCTTTAAGATGGCTTTCCACGGTGCCCTTCTCTTCGCCGCTTAACAGCCCATCCAGATAATCCTGCAGCACCCTTTTCACATCTTCGCATCGCATCTTCTAACCCTTTCCTCTTTCCATTCCATTAGACAAACAGGACAGTCAAACAGTTCTCCATTTTTACAAATCCCCATTTGTTATTTTTTTAACCCCAGCACCTCTTTCAGAAGCCTTTTTAGCATTTCTCTTGCTCGATGGACTCTCGATTTCACTGTTCCTGCAGGGCAGTTTTCGATTTCGGCGATTTCTTCGTATGAGAGTTCTTCTATATCGCGCAGAACTACGGCAAAGCGCAAATCTTCTGGAAGTCGCAAGATTGCCTGTTGTACTGCTGCTGCTGTTTCGGACTGTTGTAGGAGGGAGGGCGCATCTGGTGCGGTGTGGTCAATGATGTTGTCCGAAATTGTTTCCTCGCTGTTTTCTGAATCGGGAGCGAGGGAAGAGAATAGTTTCCGCTTCTTCTCTTTTATGTGCGAGTAGGCGCAGTTGAGTGCGATTCTGAAAAGCCAGGTGTACGGGCTTGAAGAGCCGTGGAAGGAGGATAGCCCTTTGTGGGCGCGCAAAAAAGTCTCCTGTGCGACATCAAGTGCCTCTTCTTCGTCGCCCAACATCCGCAGAAGCATGTTGTATATCTTATCAGAGTAACGCTGATAAAGGGCTTCTATTTCGTCCATCTTTCTTTGTTAAGAATCCGACAACTCCTCACCGACAGAATTATACGGGAAAGGAGGTTTCTGTGACAGAGGATTTTTTTAATTCCCTTTCTCCTTTTGGGTTCTGTAACAGCATCGGATGTAACATCGAAAACTGCTGAGACAGGTTCTTATTTTTACTTGACAGGTAAGTTCATACGAATAGAATTTCAGCATCTACAAGTTGAGGAGACGAGACTTGGAAAAGGTGTTTCTTAAGATATTCATTGCGGTTGTGGCGTTGAGCGCAGCGGCAGGATTTGTTGGCAATCTTGTCTTCGACATCAAAGCGAGGATGGACGCGCAAAGGGCGGTGGAGACTCTTGCTGAGTTGTCGAGAAAAGGCGATGCAGACGGTCTGCTCAAGTCTCAGCAGTTCTTGAACATTCTCATCTACTCCTCTGTGGGAGAAAAGTTCTGGCAGAATGAGGATTCTTTTGGAGGAGGTGTGGCTGAGGCAAACGCACTTTTTGAAACGACTGCGAGGTTTGCGCTTCTCTGTTTGGAGTTGAAGGATGCGAAGCCGTCATTCTCGACGGTTCGTAACGAGCAGCGGAGGGTTTTGCTGGGTGTTCTATCTTTTGGCGGCGCAGGTGGAGTGACCTGTTCTCTCGACACGCTGATGGTGGATAGACAAGACCGCGATAGAAACAGCCACTGGGTAGTCTCCAGTTTTCTGACGCCTGAACAGATGGCAGAGAGAATCTCTAAAAGCATAGAGGGATTGACAATAGAGGGGCTCAAAGGGCAGGTAGAGGCAAGTATAAAGGGAGGGGGGCGAGTGCCGTCGCTGAGTGCTGCTGCCCAGAGACTGCGGACTCTTTGCACGGAAACGCTTGCAGCAGTTGATTCTGTAACACCGCTAAATTTTGCCCTTTTCGAGACATACCCGACAGAGACGCCTCAAACCATCCTGTCTCGCTTCCGCGCCACCGGCAAAGACATAGAAAATAATGCTCTGGAAAGAGCCAAGACATGGCTTACCTTTATGAAGTCTTCCGAAAAACAGCGGATAGAAGAACTGGTGAAAGCGGTTGAGACTGGCAAATCGAGTGTACAGGAGTTGTTGGAAGAGTTCATTTCGCCCCGCCTTCGTTACAAGGAAGCGGTCTCCACCTTGAAGGATATGTTAGACGAGTTTGCCTCTCGCAAGAGGCGAATCTTTGATGACATAAAGAGCACTGTTGACTCTCTTGGTGACGCACCCCTTAAACAGGAACTCCTTGCTGAGGTTGAGAAATCTGAGAGAGATGGAGCGTTTGCCATCGAGGCGCTTCTCAAGAGGTTGCGTGAAAGGAAGGTTTCAATCCCGCAATATGATAGGTTTGCCGGAGAGTTGCCGTACTCGGTCTTCGTAGCAGGTGCCCTGAACAACTTAAATGCTTGTACTTCTGAAGCCTTTTCTCTCCTTAGACAGATTGAGGAGCACAAAAACCAGACTTTCAAGCGGGCTCTCTTACTTGCAGGAAGCGATAAGACGCAACCTCCTCTACCCGGACTTCTTCACTGGATTTCAAGCGATTCCTGCTTTACAGATGGGTTGCGCAACAGACTCCTTTCTGAGATAGACAAGTGTCTGGCTGATGAAAGTATGTCTGTGGAGCCTTTGATTGAGACTTTTACTGCGGCGTGTCAGGATGAGAATGTGAGAGCGCGAGTTCGCCTCATCTCGTTAAAACGGCTAGTAGACCAGTTGCCTCTTTCTCCTGTTAAACTGAAATGGCAGCGTGCAGTAGAAGGTAGGCTTGCTATGTGGAAGCCCTCGTTTCTATCTCTCTTGCGCTCGCTTCGTGCTGTTTCAAGTGAGAGAGAAATATCGCGCAATGCATTTCCATCAATACTTCGTAGCATAATACTCTCTCCCGAGGTGCTTACGCATGAACATATAGCGATGATAAAAAACTACGCAGTAAAAGCCGATGTCGAGATTCAAAAGAGAGGGTTCGCTCTTAAAGAGCAAGGAGCGGCAACAGTTCTTCCTCAAAAGTTGGTTGAAAGAGTGAAGCCTCTTCTTGAGACTGTTAAGTCGCTGCCGGATGCCGAAGGCTTCTTCCCGAAAGAGATTCTTACAGAAGTTGAAAAGATTGCTGAAGAGAATCTTCTTCCGACTGATGTGACAAAACAACGGCTTGCTCGACTTTATAGAAGTCTTCTTTTTGCAGGCGACACTTCTGACCAATTCGATTCCCTCAAGAATGAAATTGATTTTCTCAAATCTGTTTTGAGTGCCCAGGAGTTGGATGCGTTTGAGCGGATAGTTACGGAGCGTCCGCTCACATGGCGAGGTGAACTCGCAGCAATAGTCAAACTCTCTCTCGGAATGAGCGCTTATGCAGATGTGGTTGCGGTGCTGGCACGGTTTGCTGACGGCTCATCCTTTGACTACGAGGTAGCCAAAAAAGAGATAGGAGAGTTTATAAACTCTGAAGAATTTGTGCGGAGTGCTGCGCTCGAGGAGTTGCGCAAGCGCGCTACACAAGCGGTTTTAAGGGATGAGAAGAACGCTGCTTCTCAGGAGCGCTACAAAAAGCTCCAAAAGGTACTGTCTGAAGTTGCTACATCCAGAGAGAAGCCAATTGAACAGGCACAGGAGGAGGCTCTTTCCCTTGCTACGGAAGAAGAGAATCTCCAGTTAAGACTGATTCAATCTATATCGGCGCAAGTTCGCTCTCTCTCAGGGAGAGGTTGGCTCAGTGAGGCAGCAGGCAAGTATCTGCTCGGTATTCTCTCTGATTCAGTATGGGGAAGGGCGGGTTGTTCTCCGCAGAAGGCACGAGAAGCGCTTATAAAGGACATCAAAGAACGCTCCTTTATTCACAATATGAAGTGTTTCTTTACATCTCGCGCGGCAAGCGCAGAAAAAGAGCGTCGGGACAACTACGATAGCGAGATAAAAATGGCTGTCGAATGGATAATAAAGCAGATGGTCTACCTGAGCAACTGTGCTAAAGTGGAAGGCGCTGACGAGAAACTGAAACAGCGCTTCAGGCAATTGACAGGTAACGAGGAAGGTGCGGATGAGATGCTCTCTTCTTTGAGTGGTGAGCGGCTGTATGTAAGCACCGTTTACGAGGTTTATGATTATAGGAGAAAAGGGACAATAAGGCGTGGCTACATTGAGGAGGTTGGTGCAAAATTCGTCAAAGTGAAGGAGATTACACGGAAACTTCTTGTTGCTCTCGAAGGGAAAGAAGAGGAAGAGATTGATGCGAATTCAGAGGAGATTTTAAAGTTGTGTGCGGAGTTGAGAAGATGTTTGGAAGAGAAGAAGTATACCACATACGACATAATGTTTGTGCTTTGTCTTGGACCAGACTGGCGGATGTACTGGCGTGTTGATGGGTTTGTGGCTGCTTCTGACAAAGATGTACTCCGCGCTGTGGTTGATTTACGGGCAAAGGAAGGGGCGATTCTTTTGGGTGTTGAGGGATGGTAGAGGAGTCGAAAGAGAATGTAATCTACGACTGGAGAGTGCACCTGGCGGCGCAGGATAAGTTTTATCGTCCCTGTCTTGCCGCAGTGTTAATCTTTCTTTCTCTTTCGGTCGTGCAGATGTATAGCAACATCTTCCTGACGATTCCGTTAGCCCTCGTCCTCTTTCTGGCGGTCGCTGACTACTTTTTCCCGATGAGATTCCGCATAACTGACCAGGGGGCATATCGAATTGCCACAACAGGCACTAATTTTCTTTCATGGAAGAAAGTGAAGAATGTATATCTGGACGATAAAGGAGTTAAGTTGAGCCTGTTTGACAGACCGACTCGTCTGGAGGCGTTCAGAGGTCTTTATCTTTACTTCGGGAAGGAAGCAGATGGAAGAGACAGAATCATCAGCGCCATCAGACAGGTGAGGGAAGGGGCTGAGAAGAATCTTAACGGCATAGAAAGTGAGAAGAGGAATGGATAAGGAAGGGTTACCTGGGCTTGAACTTCCGCTTGAGGAGGCGGAGCGGATAATTGCTAATGTTGCGCGGCGCATCGTTGACTGGGGGATGAGCGTGCCGGCTGTCATCGCTCTGGAGGTGGTGAAGCCAGTCTCATTCATCGCCGGCAATCTGCTTCTTACGATTGCGCCGTTTCTTTATCCCTTGTTCGGAAAAGAGAACATTGAGAGCCTATGCGGTTTCCTCAATAATCGGGCTTTCATCGAACTTCTGGCGAAACGGATCGAAGAGCTGTCTGAAGAGGGAGAAAAGAAGGCTGAGGTGAAAAAGGAGGGTTAAGAATGCAAGCGACATACACAATGTTAGTTCTTCTGTTCATTTTCGCCACACCAATCATTTATTTCATTCTTGCCGCGCGTGGAGGCAGACAGATTTACATACGCCCCATTGCAGGGCTGGCAGCGATTAACGAAGCGGTCGGACGCGCAACCGAGATGGGTAGACCTGTTCTTTACTCGACAGGGCTCTCAGGGTTAGATATTGTGGGGTTATGCTCTGTGGCGATTCTCGCTCATGTGGCGAAAATGACGGCAAAATACGACTTGAGGCTTATTGTTCCTGTCAACGCGTATCTTCTTTATCCTGTTGCTGAGGAATCTGTGCGCGAGGCATACGCCGATGAGGGCAAGTTGGACCTTTTCCGCTCTGACGATATAATCTATGTGCCTGGGCAGTTCCCGTATGCAGCCGCTTCTGTCGGGATAATGCACCGCGAGAAAGTTGCAGCCAACTTTTTCTTCGGTTATTTCGCTGCTGAAAGCCTGATTCTCGCAGAAGCGGGCAATCAGGTCGGCGCCATTCAGGTCGCAGGCACAGAAGATATCCTTCAGATTCCGTTCTTCATCACTACTTGTGACTATGTTATCATCGGTGAAGAGTACTACGCCGCTACAGCATACCTCACACGCGAACCGACAATGTTGGGCTCGCTTGTCGGACAGGATATGGGCAAACTGACCATCACAATTCTGGTTTTTCTTCTTACTATCTTCGGAATCCTTTCTGTCTTGTTTCCTTCCACTTTTTACTCTAACTGGATTCTTGAAATCTTAAGACTGTAAGGAGGCTTAAGATATGAGACGCTACATAATAATCTGGCTCACATTCATCGGCGGTCTCTACTACTTCCTTGAATTTGTTCTTCCCTCTGAATCTCGGATGTCTGACCTTGTCACTGAAATAGGCAAAGTGACTCTTGTAATTGGCGGATGTTCATTCT
>JAOAAR010000088.1 GCA_026418755.1 Planctomycetota bacterium | reverse complement strand
GTTGGATATGTGGTCTGTTAAAAACACCGTCCTGCAGTTTATGTTCTGAATAAGGTTTTTCATCTCTTCAAGGGCTTGATGTGGTGTAAGAAGTTTGAACTCACCGCTTTTGTAAGCGCGCCAGAGTGGAGTATTCGGAACAGGCACATATGTCCTGATGCGCACAAAATCCGGTTCAATCGCATTAATAACCTCAGCACTCGCCTTTGAATGAACCTCCGAACGCTCAACCCCTGCTATCCCTATCATCAAATACTCTGAAATTTCTATCCCCGCCTCCTTCACTTTTCTTCCTGACTCGATTATATCCTCAGGAGTCGCTCCTTTTCGAATTCTCTCAAGAGTAAGCGAATCGCCGCTTTCAATCCCCGAATGGATTCTCGAAAGTCCCGCCGCTTTCAACTGGCGCAACTCTTCAAGACTCTTCCTCACAACAAATTTTGCCGAACCATAGACAGTCATCCTGCTCAAGTTCTCAAACCGCTCTCTACAAAAGCGAAGAACCTCGCATAACTGCTCGGTCTTCATCGCAATCGTGTTGCCGTCAGGGAAAAAAATTGAACGAACCGAATCTCCGTAAAAAGCCTTCGCCTGACAGATATCCTCCAGAATCTCAGAAACACGCCGCACTCTGAAACGCTTCCCCTTATACATACCGCAAAATGTGCATCTATTATGCGGACAACCTATCGTCGCTTGAATCAAAAGGCTCTCCGCCTCCGACGGCGGTCTATAAACCGGTTCCTCGTAACGCAACCTTTATCACTCTCACCTCAAAACCCCTTCTTTAATGATACCGCCCCCTTAGTCTCAGGTCAAACAATTAGTTCAGGTTTCAAGTCTCTCTCGGACGGCGAGAGATTTTAAACCTCACTTTCCCGTAATCAGGGCACACAAAGTAAGCAACATCAGGCTCATCAGACCACCAGAAATCTGCCCCGAGAAGCATCGCATATACTTTCTGCCAAATGGATACCAGTGCAACAGGACAGATGGCAAGTGGCTGTTCTGGGCTTTTCGTTACCCATCTGTCGCCAACCTTGTGTCCTGCGCTGCATTCTCCTGAAACACTATCCACCTCAATCGTCACTTCATACCGCATACTCCATTCCCCCATTCACTCCACTAATATCGCCAAATACTACCTCTTACATATCTCTTCCGTCAACACCTAACTCGTAAAGAGAGTATAAAGAGGGAGGGAATTTTGTCTTGACAGATGGCAAAGTTTTGCGGATTCTTATCTCAACCTTCTCGGAGTAAAAAGGGAGAATACGAGATGGGTATCTACGCTCCATTGGAGTTTGACAAGAAATGGCAGGAGTTCTGGGAAAGGAAGGCTCTCATTAAAGCGCCCGACATTCCTGACAAAGAAAAGTATTATGTTCTGGTGATGTTTGCGTATCCTTCTGGTGACATCCATATGGGGCATTTTAGAAACTACTCCATTGGCGATGCTGTAGCACGGTATCGGATGATGTGTGGTTATCGGGTTCTCCATCCTTTCGGCTGGGACGCATTCGGGCTGCCTGCGGAAGAAGCGGCGTTAAAGAAAAAACTCCACCCACGCGACTGGACGCTTGGAAACATAGCGGTCTCAAAAGAGACCCTTAAACGCTGTGGCATACTCTTCGACTGGAACCGTGAAGTCATCGCCTGCCTTCCAGACTACTACAAATGGACTCAAAGGATGTTTCTTCTTATGTATGAGCGGGGACTTGCGTATCGAGGCAAAGGATATGTGAACTGGTGCCCATCTTGTAAAACAGTCTTGGCGAATGAGCAAGTGATAGACGGTGTCTGCTGGCGTTGCAAGTCGGAAGTTGAGAAACGAGAATTAGAGCAGTGGTTCCTCAAAATTACTGCTTACTCTGACCGACTACTCGAAGGGCTTGAGAGAATAGACTGGCCCGAGCCGATTAAAGTGATGCAAAGGAACTGGATAGGACGCTCCGAAGGAACGGAGGTTGTGTTCAAAGCACAGACAGGTGATGAAATCAGAGTCTTCACGACAAGAGCAGACACTCTTTATGGTGTAACCTTCCTCGTTCTTGCTCCCGAGCATCCTTTAACATTGAAGTTTGCAAAAGGGAAAAAAGAGGAAACTAATGTACGGCTCTATGTTGAGAAGTCATTGAAAGAGCCTGAATATTTGCGGACCGCAGAAGAGAGACTGAAAGAAGGGGTATTTGTTGGAGAGTATGCTCTCCATCCTTTGACCGGTGAGCGTATCCCAATTTTCGTTGCGGACTATGTTCTCTACGGTTACGGAACGGGGGCGGTTATGGGGGTTCCAGCGCATGATGAGCGAGATTTCCAGTTCGCCAAAAAATATAACCTGCCAATCAAAGTGGTAATAAAGCCCATCAATGGAAATGTGCCTGATGTTAAGACAATGGAATCTGCTTATGTTGACTACGGTATAATGGTCAACTCTGCCGAGTTTAGCGGTCTTTCTTCACAGGAAGGAATCAATTTTTTGAATGAGAAATTGAAGAAATGTGGTCTTGGCGGCAATAGAGTCACATATAAACTGCGAGACTGGTTGATTTCACGGCAGCGCTACTGGGGTGCGCCCATCCCTATGATTCACTGCTCAAGATGCGGAATCGTTCCCGTTCCTCTTAACGACCTGCCCGTTCTTCTGCCTGAAGGCGAGATTGATTTCATTCCGAAAGGACGCTCTCCGCTTGCAGATTCCACCAACTTTATGAATGTCAAATGCCCAAAATGTAATGGTGATGCGAAACGCGACCCTGACACAATGGACACATTCGTCTGTTCAAGTTGGTATCACCTGCGTTATTCAGATGCACGCAACCCCAGAGAAATGTTCTCAAAAGAGAAGGTCTCCGCGTGGCTGCCTATTGACATTTACATAGGTGGAGCCGAACACGCCTGCGGACATCTACTGTATTTCAGATTCTTCACTAAGGTGCTTTATGATGAGGGTATACTGCCATTTGACGAGCCCGCATTAAAACTCTTCAATCACGGAATGGTGCTTGATTCGAAAGGCGAAGTGATGTCCAAGTCAAAGGGAAATGTTGTCTCGCCGAGAGAACTGGTTGAGACTGAAGGAGCAGATGTTGCGAGAATAGCAATGTTTTTTGCGGCGCCATCGGATGCTGAAGTGAGATGGAGCGAAGAAGGAGTAACAGGCGCAAGGAGATTCTTGAGCCGCATTTGGACTCTTTTTACAGAGCGATGCCCTTCTCTCAAAGAGGAATCTGCTCAAAGTTTCGACTGGCGGAAATTGCCTGATAAACAGCGCTCCTTGTGGCGCAAACTCCATCAAACAATCAAAAAATGCAAGGAACAACTCGAAGGAAGGTTCGCTTTCAATCCCGCCATAGCGGCGATGATGGAACTTTTGAACGAACTTGACGATTCAGGAATCACCAGTGACAAGAGCGAAACAGGAAAGAGTGTGTTGTTTAAGGTGCTTGAAAACTTCCTGCTTCTGCTTGCGCCGTTTGCTCCGCATACCGCCGAAGAACTGTGGCAGTTCATCAGAAAGAAACCCTCAATTTTTGAGAACCCATATCCCCTCCCAGATGAAGAGGCAGCAAAAGAAGAGACCGTAGAAATTGGGATTCAGGTGAACGGTAAAGTGCGCGACAGAATCACAATTCCGGCGGATATGGAAGAAGAGTGCGTAAAAGAAATGGCACTTTCATCGCAAAAAATCAAGGATGCAATTGGGACCAAAAGAGTTGTCAGAGTAGTCTATGTCCCCAACCGCCTCTTAAACTTCGTCGTTAAATAGTCAATCAACACCTCCAAATACTGAAAAGAGAGATTTTTCAAGCAGCGAGCGCAAGTAGTGAATAATCCCTGTTTCTTCGACAACACTCGCCTTTTTGATTGACAAACCGAACCCATTTCGGTAAAAACCTCTTATATAAGATAAACACCCTTCTAATTCATAGGAGAGAATTGAAAGTGAGTAAGGTGAAGATGAAGATTGACGAAAAAGTGATTGAGACGGAAAGCGGCAAAACTGTCCTACAGGCGGCTACCCAGGCAGGAATCGAGATTCCACATCTGTGTTACCATCCACGATTACCTGGAACGGGCGCTTGTCGCCTCTGCGTTGTAGAGGTAAAAGGCGCAAGAGCACTCGCCGCCTCCTGTGTCTTGCCTGTTTCTGAGAATCTTGAGGTATATACGAACACAGAGCGTGTGAGAAAAGCGCGCCGTCTCGTCCTCGACCTTCTCCTTTCTAACCACCCGCTTGACTGCTTGACCTGCGAAATGGCAGGAAGATGTGACCTGCAGCGCTACGCTTACGAACTCGGAATCAAAGAGACGAGTTTTAAAGGGGAGAAGACGAATTTCGGCGTTCGTGAAAGAGAGCCATTTTTCCTCCGCGACTATGACAAATGTATTCTTTGCGGAAGGTGCGTTTCCGCCTGCGCTGAAGTACGCCATCGTTATGTGATAGACTTCTCCCATCGCGGGTTTGCGACGCGGATAACAACACCTTATGACCTGCCACTTCTTGAAGGAGGATGCGAGTTCTGCGGCGAATGTGTTCAAGTCTGCCCTGTTGGTGCACTTGTTGAGAAAGGCAGAATCCAGAAAGGGAGAAACTGGGAAACAAAGAGAACACAAACCATCTGTCCATACTGCGGGGTCGGCTGCACGCTCGAACTGCATACTTACAAAAACAGAATAGTCAATGTTACCGCTCCCGAAGGAGTAGGAGTGAACAGAGGCAGCCTCTGCGTTAAAGGTAGGTTCGGAATCGCAGAGTTTGTGAATTCACCCAAGAGGTTGAAAAAACCACTTGTGAGAAAAAATGGTAAACTGGTAGAAACATCTTGGAAAAACGCTCTCAA
The DNA here is from genome assembly GCA_026418755.1 of Planctomycetota bacterium. GTDB lineage: Bacteria > Planctomycetota > SKW154 > SKW154 > SKW154 > SKW154. The sequence continues at coordinate 2,543 of JAOAAR010000088.1, read as the reverse complement.
AATGGTTGCTGCGAGACTGAAAGAAATAAAGGAGAGATATGGAGCGCAATCAATCGGGTTCTTTTCAAGCGCAAAGTGCACAAACGAGGAGAACTATCTCTTGCAGAAGTTTGCGAGAGCGGTGATTGGCACGAACAACATTGAACATTGTGCGCGGTTGTGACACTCGCCTACGGTGGCAGGTCTTGCCACCTCGCTCGGCTCCGGCGCTATGACCAACTCCATTGACGAGATTGAGTTCGCAAAAGTTCTCTTCGTCATCGGCTCAAATACCACCGAATGCCATCCAGTCGTCGCCCTCAAAATAAAGGACGCTGTCTCAAAACACGGAGCAAAACTTATCGTCGCAGACCCACGAAAAACCGAACTTTGTGATTTCGCCACGCTCCATCTCCAACATAAACCAGGCACCGATGTCGCCCTCATAAACGGTCTCCTCAATGTGATTCTCTCAGAGAACCTCCACAATAAACCGTACATAGATGAACGCACCGAAGGCTTCGAGGAAATGGCAAAAGTTGTGGCAAACTACCCGCCCGAGCGTGTAGAAAAAATTACAGGAGTCCCCAAAGAGAAAATCGTCGAAGCAGCAAGAACCTATGCAACCTTAAAACCTGCATCTATCATTTACTGTATGGGTATCACTCAACACAGGACAGGCACTGACAATGTGTTTTCACTTGCCAATCTCGCAATGGTAACAGGAAACATTGGCGTCGAATCAGGCGGGTTGAACCCTCTTCGAGGGCAGAACAATGTGCAGGGTGCCTGCGATATGGGTGCACTTCCCAATGTCCTTACCGCATACCAACGCGTTGACGACCCTGCCCTGCGCGAGAAGTTTGCGCGCGCCTGGCAAGTCAATTCTCTGCCCGACAGACCTGGTCTCACAATCTCAGAGATGCTTAACGCCGCCACAAAAGGCTCACTCAAATCGCTCTTCATTATGGGAGAAAATCCCGCCCTTTCAGAAGCAAATCTTAACCACGCAAGAGAAGCGCTCAAAAAACTTGAATTCATCGTCGTCCAGGATATCTTCCTTACCGAAACCGCGCAGATGGCTGATGTCGTTTTACCTGCTGCCTGTTTTGCCGAAAAAGAAGGCACTTTTACTAACACTGAGCGGCGTGTCCAACTCGTCCGTAAAGCGCTTGAGCCACCAGGTGAAGCGCTCCCCGACTGGCAAATCATCGCCAAACTCTCCACCCTCCTTGGCTATCCTATGCGCTACAAAAACGCAGAACAAATTTTTAAAGAGATAGTTAAACTTACGCCATCTTATGCAGGAATCACATACAAACGGCTTGAAAACGGTGGAATCCAATGGCCCTGCCCTGATAAAAACCATCCCGGCACAAAGATTCTTCATAAAGAGAGATTCGCCCGCGGAAAAGGAAGATTCCACCCCATAGAGTACCTCGGTCCTGCCGAAACCCCCGATTCTGAATATCCTTTCTATCTGATGACAGGAAGAGTCTTATGGCAGTTCCACACTTCGACGATGAGCGGACAAGTGGACGGACTGAACCAGATCGCAGGCGAGCCGTTCGTTCAGGTCAACCCTCAAGACGCAGCGGACCTCGGCATTTCAGATGGAGAAACTGTCAGAGTCTCAACTCGGCGCGGGGAACTACTCATCAAAGTCAAAATCACACCAATGGTTGATAAAGGAAGCATCTTTGCGCCGTTCCACTACAGTAAGGCGCCCGTAAACCTGTTAACCAGCGATGCTCTTGACTCAATCGCCAAGATTCCTGGGCTTAAAGTCTGCGCCGCCAGTATCACAAAACTTTAACCATATATGGACTACACCTCAAAACCAAACGATTCCTTTTTTGACTTTCACTTCGGAAAAGGGGTTTTGTTTTGAATGTAGAGCAACCCCCAAGATAATAATTTATCGGTGAATGTAAGGAGAAAAGTTATGGAACTCCATTTTATGAGTGAACTGCTCAGCGATGAGTTACGGGCGATGCGCGATTCTGCGAAGGATTTCGCAGAGCGCGAGATTGCACCTACCGTCGAGAAGGATGAGAAAGAGCACAGATTTCGCCCAGAAATTGTGCGCAAAATGGCGGAGTTGGGATTCTTTGGCTGTGTCATTCCTGAAGAATACGGCGGTATGGGTCTCGAAGACGGATTTTTGGCATCCTGCGTTATCACAGAAGAAATCGCCCGCGTCAGCCCTTCCTACGGGCTCCCTTTCAACCTGCAAATGATGGCTCCTGCTCTGACAATCCTCAAATTCGGAAACGAAGCACAAAAGAAACGCTACATCCCCGATTTCGTATCGGCAAAGAAGTTCGGTTGTTTCGCCATCACGGAACCCAATTCAGGCTCCGATGTCGCCTCGATGCGGACATATGCGAAAAGAGACGGCGACTACTATGTACTGAACGGACAGAAAACCTGGATTTCAGGTATCCCCGTCGCTGATGCCGGACTTGTCTACGCCTACACGGATAAAGAAGCAAAGCACAGGGGACTGTCAGCCTTCATCGTGGACTTGAAAGAAATAAAAGGCGTAACAATGATTCCCATTG
>JAOAAR010000087.1 GCA_026418755.1 Planctomycetota bacterium | reverse complement strand
GTACCACCATCTGCCATTTCAAATTTTCCTTTACGACGATATTGCGCTCCGGGAAATGCTCCTCTTTCATGTCCAAACAATTCGCTTTCAAGCAATGTCCTAGCAAGAGTAGCACAGTCAACAGGTACAAACTGCTTACACGCCCGTGAGCTCTTATAATGAATCGCCCTCGCTATCACCTCTTTCCCTGTGCCGCTCTCTCCCAACAGAAGAACCGTCGTATCACTGGGGGCAACCTTATCAACTAACGCGTATACCACCTGAATCGCTGTACTCGAACCTATCACATGCTCGAGTTCATACTTGCTCCTCTGGGACTCTCGGAGATAGTGTATCTGCTTAAGAAGGTTGGATTTCTCCAACGCCTTCGACACAGCAACACGCAGGGTCGCAGGAGTGAACGGCTTGGTTATGTAATCGTATGCGCCTTTCCGCATCGCCTCAACAGCGGTTTCAATAGTAGCATAACCTGTCATTACAATTACAGGTATATCAGACTCCTTCTTCTTTTTTATCCGCTCAATCAGTTCAATCCCGTCTATCTTATCCATCTTAAGATCCGTAATTATCAGGTCGTAAGTCTTCTCCTCAAGAACTTTAAGTGCGTCTTCGGCAGAGAAAACAAACTCTACAATATATCCTTCCGCGGAAAGAATATCCTGGCAACTCTTGCAAGCAGGAATCTCGTCATCTACCACCAGAACAGTAGCGCTCGCCATAGACTCATTCCTTCTTGAGTGGCAAAGTAATAGTCACTGTGGTTCCTTTATTCACCTCGCTTTCAATATTGATTTCGCCTTTATGACTCATAATAATCCCGTGACTGACCGCAAGCCCAAGACCTGTCCCTCGCGGTTTTGTGCTGAAAAACGGGTCAAACACCTTCGATAGGTTCTCTTTTGGAATCCCGCAACCTGTGTCAGAAAACCCTATCTTAACCCACTGCTCCTTGAACGGTTTTGTAGTAATCGTGAGAACCCCTCCTTTTTCCATCGCTTCAATAGCATTAATCGCCACATTGAGAAAAACTTGCTGCAGTTGAGAAGCGTCCGCAGTAATTAGAGGAATATCAGGAGAAATCTGGAGATTGATGTTCACTTTGCAGATTTTTGCCTGATTCTCAACCAGACGGACAACAGACTCAACAATATCATTCACATTCACCTCACTCAACTCTGGCTCCTTGCGGCGTGCAAACTCAAGAAGCCCCTGCACAATCTTCTTCACCCTGTTAGCCTCACCTACCATCATCTGAAGCCATTCTCGCAACTTTTCGTCTGCTCCGAGTTTTTCAAGAAGAAGATGGGAATAAGCAAGAATCGTAAGCATAGGGTTATTTATTTCATGCGCTACAGCAGCGGCAAGTTCCCCTAATGACGCTAACCGCTCAGAACGAATCATTCGCTCAAGAACACTTTTCTTCTCAGTCACATCTCTGAACAAACAATGGAGAAGATATCTTCCTCCGACTTCTAATTTACTCACTCTTATGTCCGCAAAGAAGATCCCTCCATTCGCTGTCCTTATCGGAATACCGTTAAACTCCTCCTCTCCCTTCATCAACCCTTTCCTAAACCTGTCGAAGGCTTCCGCTTCTTTATCGGGTCTTAAGTCATCAATTCTCATATCTACAATCTGCTCTTTCGTATAACCTGACAGTTTCTGAAACCTATGATTCGCCTCAAGCAACCCCCCTTCAAGAAACTCAATCACAAGTATCCCATCACTTGCCTTCTCAAAGAAACTGTAATACCTCTCCTGCGACTCCTTCAACCTATTGAGTAACTCTTCTCTCTCCATCTCCATGCTTATTCTTTGCGCCAATACATTCAGAAGTCTTATATCCTCTTCTGTAAACTTTCTACTCTTATCATCCACAAGACATAGAGTCCCTATCACTTTACCATCGTGTGATATCAACGGCACGCAAAGATAACTCTTCAGACGATATTTCTTAATATATGGAGAATTACTCAGTGGTGCAAATTCTTGCAGATTCTCTATAACTACAGGTTTACCTGATACGATAACTTTTTCGTCTATTGCATCCGCAACCGACTGACCTCCAGTGGTCTTTAACTCTTCGGGCAGATTGTAACCCGCCTTCAAAGCAAATGTTCCCCCTTGCTTACAGCGCACAAACAAAAATTTTCCGTGCAGAATGGCAGCAACCTTCTCCAAAAGCCTGCTTAAGACTTCTGAAGTACCCCCTTTCGGAGATATGCTTATCTCACAAAGTTCCTCAAACCTCTTCCGTAAATTATTGACATCCTCCTTCTTCAAAACCGCCCCTCCTGCCCTCACCCAATTATCTACATCTCCCCACAACCCTGTCAACCTTTTTCAACAGCAGAAATAAAACTGGTTTTACCACCTTTCCTGTTGCAGCCTGCTGTACAACCAGACCTTCTGCTCCTCGGAAAGTCTCCCAACCCTCTCTTCTATCCATTTGATATCCCCGCTCAAGATAGCAGATTTCTCTTCTGAAGAAAGCGTAAAGCCGGCAAGAGAATCAGACCCTTGCTCTAACAGAGCGCCAACAAAACCTTCATCGCAGGCTGCCTTCTCGAGCACCTTCTTCACATCCTTCGCACTTATGACTCTGCCCCCTTTCTCTTCCTTCACAGCACACCTTCTTCCGAGGACACGCTCCACCGCCAGACGAATCTCGTCCGGCGTAAAGGGCTTCGGTATGTAATCAGATGCCCCCATCTTCATCGTCTCCACCGCAGACTCAACAGAAGAATACCCCGTGATGATAATTATGTAAGTCTCAGGATGGCTCTTCTTAACAAGACGCAACAACTCTGTTCCTGCCACATCAGGAATCTTTAAATCAAGAATCACAACATCAAACGACTTATCCCTCGTCTTTCTTACACACTCATCACCTGTCAGCGCCGTCTCCACACGCCATCCTCTTGCACCCAGGATGTCGCAGCAACTTTTGCATATGCTCGGCTCATCATCAACAATCAGTATCCTTGGCGAGGTTACCATTTCCTCACCCTCCAAAACAACCCCATTTATGCCAGAGTACAATCACTCCCCGGAAACACCATCCCATCTGCGTATTTTCACTACACAGTCTTAATCTCAAATCTACGCATCCACATTCCATTCTCTCTTCTCCTACTTCTTCCTTAAATAGACAAGATAGTAGATTCCACCGACAAAAAGCGCCCCACCAACGATATTACCAAGCGTGACAGGCAAAAGGTTTCTAACCAAAAAGGCGCTCAATGTGAGATTCGATGTCGCTGTTGTCACAGCGTTCATCACATCCGCGTTCCCCGCAAGTAAAAGCCCTATCGGGATGAAATACATATTCGCTATGCTGTGCTCAAACCCACTCGCAACGAACGCCATTATGGGGAAATAGATTCCGAACACCTTACTCACCCCATCCCTGCCGGCAAGCGCCAACCAGACAGCAAGGCATACAAGCCAGTTGCAACCTATTCCTCTCACAAAAGCCTCAAAAAATGAGAGAGAGACCTTTCCTGATGCTACGGTGACTGCTGAAGCCCCCACCCCGAAATTGCCCATGCTCCATAATCGGCTCCAGTACATTATTAGCACAAGAAAGAGCGCGCCTGCAAAGTTAGCCGCATAAACAATCCCCCAATTACGGAGCATCCTTTTAATCGAAACATCCCGCGTCAGAACCCCGACGAGACACAGACAGTTGCCTGTAAAAAGTTCCGCACCTCCTATAACCACAAGCATCAGCCCCACGCTGAATACGCTACCTCCTATAAATCTCGCAAAACCAACACCTAAGTGTTTGGTAAGGTCAAATGTCACTGTGATGAACAACTGCGCACCAAAAGCGATGTAAACACCCGCAAGGAATCCAAGCAGAATCATCTGCAACACAGAGAATTCGTTGCACTTGGTTTTGCTGCTCTTCACCACAGTCTCCGTAACTTCTTTAGGAGTCAAAAAGCCAACATATGGAGCAGCAGAGACCGATGGCGCAGTAACCTGAGCATTCGGAACAGATACAGCCTTCTCTTTAGCCATCATAGAACCTCTGCTTGAAAGCGCACGCTCCACCGCGCTCCGTATCACATTCGGCTCAAAAGGCTTCGGTATGTAGTCGAATACGCCCATCTTCATCGTCTCTATCGCAGATGAAACATCCGAATAACCCGTGATGACTATTATCGAGGTGTCAGGATACAGCGCCTTTATCTGCTTCATTAAATCGATGCCCGAAATATCCGGTATTTTCAAATCAAGAATCACAACATCAAACGGCTTATCCCTCGTCTTTCTCACACACTCGCCACCCGTCAGCGCTGTCTCTACGCGCCATCCCCTCGTCGCAAGTATGTCACTGCAACTTCTACAAACACTCTCCTCATCATCAACCACAAGAATTCTCGGTTCATACCCCATCTCAAACCCTCCTCTTAACCTTTCCAATAGGCTGACAAAGCAATGAATATGCCAGACAAGAGATAGATTCTTTCGAGCCTACGATAAGAGACTCTCTGACAATGCGATAGGAAAAAAGAGTATGCTTCAAGAAAACTTTCCTTTTGATAGACAAGAGAAGGATAAAGCGTAAGTTTTTTACGCAGGGAATCTCCCTGCGCTGAGTATATAACTATAGCATACAACTCTATTGTGTATAGCGCTTTTCCTACTCACTCCGAAGGCTTGCGGCGTAATTCCGTAAGGTTTTTAAGGAGTTGCGAGTGAATCTGGCGGATATAGGTAAAATGTTCAGGTTTCATAAGGACGCTCCGTAGAACCGTCACTTCAGGAACATCCCAGAATGTTTTTGCATATCGGTCAGAAAGAAGCGGCGGTTTGATTCTCATCTTCGCAAGATAAAGCCTCGGCTTTCCTTCCTCCATCGAATATTTGAATAACCGTTCAGACATCTCACTCACCCAAGATGCCCTCTTCTCGCTTTCGGTTTGTGGACGCGGAAAGTAAGCGACGATATCAAGTTCAGGTTGAACCACCATTTCCAAATCCTCTGTTTTGTTTGCGAGTTGTGCGAATTTCAGCGCAGCACAGCGCGTTTTGAAAAGAATCGCACCAAGCCCCGTGTTGGGTTTAAGCGGGAAACACCGCAGAGTCAGCCAGAGAGCCGCAGCCGCCGCCCCTGCACGACTACATTCCAGTGAAATCTCTCCAAGATGTAGGTCTCTCGATGTAAAATATGTATACGGAGAATCGTGCTTGTAAAACGGAACCACTTTCTCAGGCTCAGTGAAAAGAACACAACCACAGCCGTAAGGCTGAAGTCCGTGTTTGTGCGGGTCAACCACTATGCTGTCACAGTATTTGATACTCTTGAACGGCTCAGGAGACACGACAGGTTCTCTACGCTCTGCGAGGAGTCTGAAGAAACCACCATACGCCGCATCTATATGGATGCGAAAACCATACCTCTCTCGCAGCCTGACAATCTCATCAAGAGGGTCCCATGCGCCCAATCCAGTAGTCCCAAGCGTGACTACAACCGTTCCAATTCTCTCTCTTCTGAGTTTCACTTCAAGGTCGTTCAAGTCGAGACGACCGCAACCGTCAGTTCTGATTGACAGCGAAGGCGTGTTCAAAAGATGACAGAGGCGTGGATGCGTATAATGGCAGAGGTCTGAATAAGCAATCAGTTTATCTGGATGAAGGGAGCGCGAAATAAAGAGCGCCTCGAGGTTGGCAACTGTTCCTCCACTCGTCAAGTGCCCTGTGAAATTGGAGAACCCAAACATACGAGCGATTTGACTGACACTTTCAACTTCCATCGCAGATGTGGAAGGACCCCCATCGAGAGCGTGATTGTTAGGATTGATGTTAAGGGCAGTAAAGTATGCTAGAACCGCCACTGGGTGGGGCGGCTTCATCATCTGCGCCGCATAGAAAGGGCTGTGAAATGGGTATGCCCTGATGAGCCGCTCAAAGTATTTCGAAAACTCTTTCTCTACCTTCCCAAAAGAGAGTTTTAAAGCGCCCTCCTCCTCAAAAGGGGGGCTTTGCGCTCTCCACTCCGATATCGCATCCAGACACTTCTCCACCAGCTTTTTGAATCTCTTTCTATCCATCAGTTTTGCCTTCAAACAAGAGAAATGATCTCCACTCGAGATTCATCGGTTTCAAGGAGAGCGACGGTGGGAGTGCCGGTGAGCCAGCCTCCACACTCGCCTGGATTCAGAATGAGAGTCCTGCCCTGCCGCCGCTCCTCCAACTTGTGCGTATGACCGTAAAGAACAAAATCGGCATCATCAGTAAATCCGGCAATAAGTTCGTGACATATCAAAAACCTCTTTTCGGAAATCTGAACCGAGAGAGGAGGCTCAACGATAGTCTTGATAAGTTTGCCCAACCCTTTTTTCTCCCCGTCATTGTTCCCAAAAACAGCAATAAGAGGAATACCAGAGTCCACGAGAATCTTCGCCGCAAATGGTGCGACGATGTCACCACAGTGGATGATTGTTTCCGCCCCTCTCTGCCTCGCCACAAACACCGCCTTTTTAATAAACGGCAGATTGTCATGACTGTCCGCCATCACCACAATTAACACTTCCGTCTCTCCTTCGATTCAATCCCTAACGATTATATCACTGTCTACAAATGCCACTCAATAACTCTTATCTCGGCAAGAAAAGATTTCTACATTGTTAGCAGACACCTTTCTGTTTTCTGTTGACAAAAAAGAGAAACAGCAGTTTAATTTACTTTACAGTTTTAAGTCGAAGTCTGTTTGAGGAGAGAAAGTGTGGAAGAGAAACGGGCAGAGGGCGGTGAAGAGAAAGGCGGGCAGAATCAGACTCCTTCAACCCCTGAGAGCAAACCGCCGCGGAAAAGGGTGAGGTTCAATCTTCCCTTCATAATAGGAGGGTTGATTGCTGGAGTTTTGGCGGCGGCACCGTACACTCAAATCGCAAACTACTTTTACGGCATCTGGGGATTCTTGGGCGGGCTTTTGGGGACATACATTTTGAGCCGTTCGTTTAAGTATTTCAACTATGCCCAGGCAGCGGTGGTCGGAATGTTGAGTGGCATTGTAGCAACAGCCTTCGCAATCGGAGCCTCCATAGCGATTTCGTTCGTCGGATTCGACATGAAGACGCTCTACCCTCCGTTTGTAAAGGAGACGCTCATCCCCGCAGTAGAAAAGGCGCAGTTAGGACAAGTCCGCGGCAAGATTCTTCTTCCTCCTTGGCAAAAGATAAAGAGCGAAGCAACAAAAAGGGGTGAAAGCGCCGTAACTGACTGGTTCGTCCTAAATGGGCTTTATCTGACAGGCACATTGGTCTGTATGGCGATTCTTGGAGGATTTGTCGGAGGTGTTTTGTTCAGCAAACCTGTTCCGAAGAAGAATAAATACCAGGTGGTAAGGGCAGTGAAACGGCGCAAGGAAGAGCCTAAAGCAGCACCATCTCAAGATGCGCAGAAAAACGCTCAAAAGCAGCCCGCTGATGAGCCCTCTCTTCAAAAAGAAGAGACATCTA
>JAOAAR010000086.1 GCA_026418755.1 Planctomycetota bacterium | reverse complement strand
ATCAGGAATCTCACCATCTTCAAAAAAGTCAGGCAACCCTTCCGAAAAAGCCTGCCCCAAAAACATCGCATAATAACAAACAGAAGCACCCGTCGGCAACGGATACTCAAACCTCCCCTCTAGATTCTTCTCAAACGGATTGTAATAAATATGGTCAACAATTGTCCGCGCCCTCCCTCCATCCACCTCAACATACACAGCCATCTTCACAAGCGTAAGAGTCTCCTTATCACCAACATAAACCTTCCCAAAACTCTCCCCTGCCCTGCCTCGACCCCACAGTTTCACATCCCTCACATTCCATCTGACACGACCCGCAAATGCTGTCCCTCCACAACCACCTTCCCTCCCAAGAGAACCGCTCCCCCATNGGCAACCATATGCACTCGCCCTGCCCCCGCCCAAACCACATGCATCCACATAACCCCTACCCCCCAAACTCCTGTCCGACAAACCATCAAGACTCGTTCCCCGCGGCGCATCTCCCCGAGAAGCCTCCTCGTCCAAACGGACGACGGACCTCTCAACCACTTCCTCCCCTTCTACCCGCGGCGTGCTCAATACATCATGCGTCAAAGTTGGCTCGCACCGCACCTGAATGTTCACTCCCATCCACCGCTTCTTCAGTTCTTCCCACTCTTCATCGGTGTAAGAAAAAGAATCTACGACAGAAATGACAACTACCACAGAAAGAAGAAACGACAAAAATATATGTACACCTACCGAAGTCCCTGACGGAATCACTACGCCCAGAACCGCCTTAAGAAACCGCTTCCTCATTTCTCATCCCCCTACTATTGCCATTCTGACAATATTATACCATATAATTGCGATTTTGTCAAGACAAAAAAGCATTGTGTTGCCAAAATAGCAAAAAGAGGTTTTCAAGCATAATTTCCTACTAAACTATGTTGACTTGAATTAACATTTGACATTTGAGAGGATTTTCGGAGGAGCGAGAAGATGAGAAAAAGGGCTCTCATTACTGGAATCACAGGGCAGGATGGCTCATATCTTGCTGAACTTTTGCTTGCGGAAAATTATGAGGTTCACGGAACGGTCCGCAGGGCAAGTATAGAGAGGCTTGACCGCATAGAGAAAGTGATTGGTAGAATCAATCTTCATCAGGCGGATTTACTGGACCAGAACTCGTTGATGAACATCTTAAAAGAGGTGGAGCCTGACGAGGTTTATAATCTTGCCGCCCAGTCGTTCGTCCCAACCTCCTGGAAGCAACCCATTTACACCGGCGAAGTGAATGCAATCGGAGTCACGCGCCTCCTTGAGGCGATTCGCTTAGTGAACAAAGGTATAAAATTTTACCAGGCCTCATCATCCGAAATGTTCGGCAACACCCCCTACTCACCTCAAAATGAGGAAACACCTTTTTACCCGCGCAGCCCCTACGCAGTCTCGAAAATTTATGGACATTATATAACTATGAATTATCGTGACAGTTATGGAATGTTCTGCTGCTCTGGAATCCTTTTCAATCATGAATCCCCAAGACGAGGGGAAGAGTTTGTCACAAGAAAAATCACCCTTGCGGCAGCCCGAATCAAATTAGGGCTTCAGGAGAAACTGAAATTGGGAAATCTTGATGCAAAGCGTGACTGGGGATTCGCTGGCGACTATGTCCGTGCCGTCTACCTTATGATGCAACATAACCAACCTGATGTCTTCGTAATTGCCACAGGAGTCGCTCACTCAGTAAGAGACTTCTGCAAAGCAGCGTTCGAATGCGTTGACTTAAACTGGGAGAACTATGTAGAGGTCGATTCTTCTCTCATTCGCCCTGCCGATGTTAACCACCTCGTTGGTGACTCTTCCAAGGCAAGAAAACTTCTGAAGTGGAAACCAGAAGTGAGTTTTGAACAGTTAATTGAGATGATGGTTGCATCTGATATTGAACTCGTCAAGCGGCGTAAGGGATGAGAGTTTCTCTAACTATCCTCTGCTCATCTTTTTCCGAAGTAACTTCTTCCCATTTTACCTTTTTTCTCTCTTCACAACGGAGTGAACCGATTCTGCAAAAATCCTACCATTTTGGTAGGATTTTACAGGAACAGGGTTGATTCTTATCCCATCCCGATGCCAACTAACTTGCCGGTTCATCCAACAGAAACGGTTCTGCCCTTCTCAGAGAACATTACTTCGACAACAAACCTGTCAGACAGGAGGCATACGGTATAAAGAGAAACAGCAAGTCAGCGTGATTTGAGGGCGGATTCAAGTAGTTTTGCTATGTTCATATTGAACCCTTCCTGCCAGGCGACGAGGTTGCCGTTTTTAAAAAGAAGAGTCTGCGGCAGGTTTTTGAATCGCTTCGAACTCTCCTCATAAGGAAGAAGAAGTCTTTCTTTCGCATCCTCCTCTTTGACTAAGAGGATGTGAGATTTTCCTGTAAACGAAACGATAAACTTGTTGAGAAGAGCGTCTCGTTCGCCGAGATAGACGAGGAAAGTTTCCACTCCGTTTTTGTCACCGAATTCACTTAGAAGGGGAACCATTCTCTGGCAAGGCTCATCTTCGAGGCGGAAAAAGACAACGAGTAAAGTTTTATGCTCTTTCACCGCATGTTTTAAGTCAAGTCTCATCTCCATATCAGCGGTCTCAAAACTGACCGAGGGTATCTCTTGGAACTTACGGACACACCATTCTTTTTCTGTCCACTCTTCGTAAGGTATATCCAGTGCGACAGAAAGCGCTTCTGTTTTTTCACTCTCTACTATAAGAGTTTTATGGAATATATAGGGGTCACCGTTTGCATTCCGTACTCCAGCAAAGAGATGATACTCCCCCGGCGGCAGTTCTACTTCAACTTTTCCGTCGTCTCCTAACGGTTTATCGGGATACCAGACATCATCAAAATAACCTTTTTCTGTCACCTTATGGATTGAGAAAGAGTTGAATCCTTTCGCTGGCATCCCCTTTTGGGTAATGGTAAGGACGAGTTTCCCTTTGTTGGCATATTCTACTTTTGCCTGCTCAGTAGCAGTTTTTGAACCGAACCTCTCCGGGTTCATTGGATAAAGAGGAATCCATTCTGTCTCTTTGAGGAACTCAAGCCATTTGCCGCTCCTATGTACTCTTGCGGCAACGCCCAGGCTCCGTAGTACTGCAGTGGCAAAACTCAAAATCTCGTTCTCACTGCCTGAGCCTGAGCGAAGCACCTCATAAGGAGTCTTGAACCAGCCGCAAAAACTGATTCTTTCTTTCTCCACCTTAAGATTTTTGGCAAACCAGCCGTTGAGTGCTTTCGCGGTAGACTCTACATCGTCAGTGCGAAACGAAATAAACCGTTCCTTAAGAATGGCGGTCCATCTCTTAAGCGGAGAGTAAAGTATGTGAGGGTTCAAAACATATTTGATGAAGTCCTCATCCTTATACTTCCATCTAACCTCTTTTCTTGTTTTCATCCCGCACTCGAGGTGCTCAAGAAGAGTCTCTTTGTCAGTCTCAATCAGTTCGAGTGGAATGAGTTCAAAAAGCATCTCGACTAAATAGTTGAAGGAATCGCCCTCAACCGATTTAAGCGAATCGGCGACCACTCGCCAGTTACCTGCTGCTTCTTTCAACTTAGCAACCAGTTTATCAAATTTCTCTCTCGGCAGAGATTCCATCTTTTTGGCAAGTTCAGGCTCTTTCTCGAGAGCGAACTCATCGGGTTTGATTTCAACAGGCTGTTTTACCTCTTCCTGCGCGAAAGCAAAACCAACTATAAGGAGAAACAATGCGATAAAGCCTCTTTTTTTCATCGAACCACTCCTTTCAATCATTTTGACGGATAGCGTAGCCAGAAGAAACCTTCTTCCAACTTCTGCTCTCCGATTTTAAGTTCTAATAAAACCTCCTTGTTGGGTTCGGTCTTAACCTTCGCAATAGCAAACCTCTTATCATCTCCTGATGACACAAAAAACTCGCCCATACCGAGGGTGATTGCAGCAACTCCTTCTTTATTCGTCTTGGCTTTTGCAAACGGACGCAGTCCTCCGAAATTGAAGACATAAAACAGCACGAGTTTGTCCGCTACGGGTTTGCCTCCATCCGTAACTTTCACTTTCACTCTCGCCGTGTCGGAATACCATTTTGTTGTGTTGATGACTGTCTCACGCTCCATCGCATCATAAATCTCCTCCCCTTCTTCCAATCTCTCTGTTCTGCCAAAAACAACAGCCAGGACAAGAGGAGCGCGCTTTGCCGGTTCAGTGAACCAGGCCTCGTTCAATCTGGCTGCTGGCTCGCAGGCGCCAAGATAACACCATTTACCATCGCACCAGACTTCCACCCAGGCGTGATTGGAATCGCAGGTTGACCAGAGTGGTGTATAGGCGTGACGGACAGGAAGGCAGACTGTCCTTGCCGCCGCCATATAAAGAATCATCATCTCCTCACATCTGCCGTAACCCCGCTTTAAGTTCTCAAACACTCCTTGGTCGCGCACTTGTGTATGCTTGTATGTGAACCGCGCACCGCACCACCTGTTCAACTCAAGCGCTGCTTCCTCCATCGTTTTGCACCCTTTTAGCGCTTCTTTAAGGAGAGGATATAAGTAAGCGCGGTATCTCTGATAACACTCCTGCGTGATAAAATTCGGCAGAACGAAATGGAGGAACATCTCATCAGAGACTTTTTTCCCCCAGGGGAACTCTTCGCGCGCTTTGAAAGCGAGGTTAAACTCTGAGAGAAGTTCTTCTGCGGTCAATGATGCCAATGCAGCAGGCGGCATATGCGCCACAAGAAAATAAGCCGCAGTTTTCCGAAACCCTCCGCCCGCATCCTTCAAAAATTTCTCGATTTCACTCCTGTTCTCACCTGCCATTTTGAGCGATTTTTCGATTCCCTCTTTATAAGGAACAGGATGGGAAACAGCATTCGGCGACATCGGTTTCTTCTCGGCAGGATGAACAGTGTGTGTAGTTGATGCGCAACCCAATACCATTGCAGCGAAAACCAGAAGGAGTAAATATCTCATAGAAGGCTCCTTACCAGTATATATCGGTGAACTTTCCGCCTGTCATATCGGAGAGTCCTTTCAAGAGTTTCATCATAGCGCGGGCATCCATATTGGGCGTCTTTTTAGCGTTCTCAAAACCGAAGGTATTGATAACAACTTTTCTGAATCTATTGTTAGATTTGACCCACTCAAGAATCGGCTCCACATCAACAGGCGTACCACTCTTGAAAGGCTGCCCATCGGAAAGAAGATATATGGTGTCAACTTCAGGGTCAGCGAATGCGGCTTTGAGCGCCTCATCCGTATGTGTATCTCCATCCGCTTTCAAAGCAGAAATCCATCCCAAAGCAGACGATTTTGCTGAATCGTCCGCTTTCACCAGTTTCGGACTCCACAGTTTCACCTTATCGGAAAATGCTATGATGTTGAACCTGACCGCAGGAGGCAGTTCTTTGACGCATTTTGCGAGTTCCCGTTTAACCCTTTCGATTCGTGCTCTTTCAGGCGGCAGTCCTATTATGCCGCCCCATTCGTCCTGTGCTGCGTTCTCCGGAATGTTCCCTTTAGGCTTCAAAGCACCGTCGGCAAGTCTTTCCATCTCTGGGTCCTTCGCTTGCATAGAACTCGAAACATCTATGATGAACATTATTCGCCTCGAAAGCACTTCCGCTCCAAAGAATTTGGGAGCCTTCGCTACTTCTTCCTGAAGCACTGTCCGAGGATTCGCAATATCCCCCAATAGGGGTTTCACCTCCTCCCCTTTCTTTTTCGCTTCCGCTATCTCTTTCTCTTTGACATTCCAGTAAGTACGCCATTTGTCAGCGGTCTCAAAATCAGCACGAGTAATAGCGGTAAGTGCTTCTCTAACTGCAACCCATATAAGCCCTTTCTCTTTCTCGACCGCTGACAAGACCTCAATCAAGGGGCTAACAGCGCGCAAATCTCCCAGCATACCCAAAGCCTGAACCGCCTCAATCACAATCCGTGGTGTCTTGTCCTTCAGCGCATCCATCAAAACATCGAAAAGAGAATCTCCTCCCTTCGCAATCAGAGTCCGAAGAGATAAGATTCTCGCACGCCAATCATTTCCCTTCCGTACTACCTCAGAAAGAGTCTTTCTTCCGCTCTCTTTCTCCGCTGCTTTCAAAAGCCCACTCTCCACCGCATCGCTTAAGTCGCTCCTCTCGTATCTTAAAGCAACGGAGAGCAGGAAGAAGACGGAATCCGCTGTTCCCAATTCTCCGATAAGGCGAAGTCTTCCACAAGCGGAAGCCCAATCCTCACTCTTCACAGATGCATTGAACTCATCCGTTAGGAGTTTCAGTTTCTCCTTCTCTTCTTTCTCGCCACCTGACAAAATCTCTGTCGCAATAATGAGCACGAGAACAACAGAAATGAACCTCATTCTTATCCCCCCTCCAACTCCTTTTAATTTTAGTCAATACTTCTTCCACCTGCAAGAATAAAGTCAACGAAAGGAGAAAAACGGTTAGGATAGGATTGGATTAAAACCTGAAGAAATGCTGCTAGTCTCTGTTTTAAACATACAAAACGGCAGAAAAAGCGTTATAATTTAGAGGCTTTTGAGGTAAGAAGGGGTGAAGAGAGAGAAGGAGAAAACTCTTTCCTGCCCTTATTGCGGCACCGTGAGCGTAGTGAATCTGACAAGAGAAGGTGATTTTGTATGCCCCTCTTGTAGTAGTAAGGCGGCGCTGTCTGAAGGAGGAACGATGGTTTTATTGGAGAAGGGAACGGTAGAAGACACAAACATTGGGGCACAGTTTGGGGGGTACAGAATCGAGCGTCTGTTGGGTTCAGGGGGAATGGGACGGGTATACTATGCGTATCAAGAGGCGGTAGATAGACCTGTTGCGTTGAAGGTATTGTCTCCTGCTTTTGTGGAGAATAGAGGGCTCAAAGAGCGGTTCATAATGGAGGCGAAGGCGGCGGGCAGATTGCTTCATCCGAACATAGTGACTGTGTTTGATGCAGGGGAGGTAGAAGGAAAAGCGTATATTGTGATGGAGTATGTGGACGGAGTTTCGCTTGCCCAGAAAATTTTTGAGGAAGGTGCTTTACCGGTTGAGGAAGTTTTGCGGATAGGTAGGCAGATAGCGTCTGCTCTTGGTTATGCGCATACATGTAAGGTTATCCACCGTGACATAAAGCCTGCCAATGTGCTTTTGCGAAGCGACGGGACGGCGAAGTTGGCTGATATGGGGCTTGCGAAGAGGATAGACTTGCCTGGTATGACGATGCCTGGTGCTGTTATGGGGACGCCATTTTATATGGCGCCCGAGCAGGCAGAGGATTCTGCTTCTGTTGACCATCGGGCGGACATATACTCACTGGGAGCGACGATGTATCATGCGCTAACGGGTCAGGTTCCTTTCGGGGGAGGTTCAACTCTTGAGGTGTTAGCGAAACAGAAGATGGAGCCGCTAAGGTTTCCAAAAGATGTTGAGATTCCGCAGAGTGTTCGTGCGCTGATAAGCAAGATGATGGCGAAGGAGCCGAAGGAGCGGTTCCAGAGT